>CACZSO010000375.1 GCA_902783795.1 uncultured Eubacteriales bacterium | reverse complement strand
CCCGGACGCCCGGCAGGAGCTGTCCATAGTGCCGGGCTGTTTAATTGCAGACGATAAGCTTAATGACGTTGCGACAGTTCTTCTGCTACTGATTATAGTTTACCATAATCTGGCCGAATGTGCACTACCGAAATTAGAATTGCGTTTCAAAAACAGAATCGGCTGTACCTCGCATCTGAATTTCTCATGTTTTGACGTTACAGATTCCGCACGGCTCTCGCTGCGATCCGGACATTTTCGCTGCCGTATTTTTCCCGCAGGCGGTTTATAAAATCCTCCTCCAGTCTGACCGCGTAGAAGGGCGGAAGCCGTTTCATGGCACGTACGTCCTTCAGATAAATGACGACCGTGTCATATCCTCCTGACTCTCCAAGATCCTTCAGAACTTCCTTCTCCACAGTATGATAGGCTTCCCTGTTTTCGAACTGAAGCCATAGTTCCTTCGGCATATCGTCAAACCTTTTGACCTTTTCGGCTATCAGCTTGCTCGCTTTATCTTCTTCCGCAGATATTCTTCCCTGAATATAGACCCTCGCGTCCTCTGTCAGAAGATCCTGATACCGCTCGTATGCCTGAGGGAATACGACCACTTCCACTGTCCCTACCAGATCCTCGATCGTCAGGAAGCACATCACCTGATTTCTCTTCGTGAATTTGATTGTTTTTTCTGTTATCATACCGCCGATGATCGCCATCTGTCTGTCCTTGACTTTTGCGGTTCCTGTATCTTCATCCAGCTGAAAATCGGTCGTCTTTGCGGTGATGATCTTTTCCATGGCAGCCTGTTCCTTTTCCAGCGGGTGACCGCTGAGATAAATACCGAGAACTTCCTTTTCAAATGCCAGGATCTGATCTTTTTCGTATTCGGCGATATCCGGAAAACGGATCTCAAAATCTTTTTTATCCTCGTCACTTACCAGATCAAAAAGGCTCATCTGCCCTGTCATGGAATTTTTCCTGTTCTGGCTTGCATTGTCCACGATCATCGGATAGACCGCCATTTTCTGCCGGCGGCTGCCCGGCACGCAGTCCATCGCGCCTGCTTTGATCAGGTTTTCAATAGCCCGTTTATTTACCTGCTCCGGATTTCTCTGGATAAAATTCTCCAGTGTGGTATACGGCCCGTTTGCTTCCCTTTCACGGACGATCGTGGAAATGACCGGCTTTCCTATGTTTTTAATGGCAGAAAGACCGTATCTTATGCCGCCCCGGTCAGCTGAAAACCCATATACCCCGGTATTGATATCCGGCGGCAGTATCTTTATGCCCATCTGCCGGCATACCTGGATGTACT
This sequence comes from uncultured Eubacteriales bacterium, assembly GCA_902783795.1. Taxonomy (GTDB): domain Bacteria; phylum Bacillota; class Clostridia; order Lachnospirales; family Lachnospiraceae; genus UBA1267. The sequence continues at coordinate 857 of CACZSO010000375.1, read as the reverse complement.
CGGATACTTTGCCCGGCATCTCAATGACCGATGTCATAAGCGCCGCCATAAATTCTACCGGGTAATAATATTTCAGGAAAGCTGTCTGATAAGAAACGACCGCATAAGCAGCGGCATGGCTCTTATTGAAAGCATATTTGGCAAAATCCGACATATCATCGTAGATTTTGTTTGCTGTTTTTTCCGGTATTCCGTTAGCGATACATCCAGGAACGTTCTGCTCCTCATTTCCATAAACAAAATTCCGGCGTTCCGCTTCCATCACGGATGCCTTCTTCTTTGACATGGCACGGCGGACCAGGTCGCTCCTTCCCAGCGTATATCCGGCCAGTGACTGCACGATCTGCATGACCTGCTCCTGATAAACAATACATCCATATGTCGCTTCCAGAATAGGCCTCAGCTGGGGGCAGTCATAGCGGATCGTATCCGGGCGGTTTTTCCCTCGGATATATTGGGGAATAAAGTCCATGGGACCCGGTCTGTACAGAGAAATACCTGCGATCACATCCTCCAGGCTCTGTGGTTTAAGTTCCTTCATGAAGCTTTTCATCCCGCTGCTTTCAAGCTGGAACACCCCGTCCGTTCTTCCTGTTCCCAGAGAGTCAAGGACCTTTTTATCATCATAGTCAATTTTGTCCATGTCGAGCACTCTGCCCGTATCCTTCTCCACCAGACGGACTGCATCCTGAATGACCGTCAGGGTCCGAAGGCCAAGAAAGTCCATCTTGAGGAGTCCGAGTTCTTCCAGCGTGGTCATGGTAAACTGAGTGGTTATGGAACCGTCCTGTGCTCTCGACAAAGGCACATATTCATCCACATCCTTCTGGCTGATGACCACGCCTGCCGCGTGCATG
>CACZSO010000374.1 GCA_902783795.1 uncultured Eubacteriales bacterium | reverse complement strand
GTCGGCAGGGGGGTCAGCCGACGGTACCGGCACGGCTGTCTTTGCGTTTTTCTTCTTCTGTCAGGGTCTCGAAGGGCACCAGGTCATGGTGCATCTTCGCCAGATTATTCCGGCTGGCCTTGTCCGTTGAGCCACTGTAGATATATCCTTCTGAACGCATGTATACATTCCAGCGCTGGTGCTCCAGCGTTTCTATAACATCCCTCTCCTCTTCTGTCAATTCCTCCGGAGTTTTCTCAGCACCGGGAATACCACAGAACAGTTTCGCTTTCAGATGAAGAGCCGATGCCATAGAAGAACGGTAATTATACTCATACTGCCAGAACTCCTCTTCATTGCCCCATTTAAGATGACGCGCCAGAGCCTGCTGCTCCAGTTCATTGCTGATGATGACCTTCTCCGAATACATTGTCTTCCTGCCGCCCACCGGTTCTATTCCATATTCCTGGCCGGAATAATTCGTAAGACCTCTTAAGGCAGCCGTTTCTTCTTCATCGTAGACAACTGCCTGGATCACGGGATGGGTGCCGCCCCGTTCCGCCAGCAGCCTTATCTGGGCCGCTGCGGCAACATTCTTTTCATCGCTGCCCAGACCGACAAACACATAGGTCAGGTCTTTCATGCCCGTAATACTTTTAGAAAACTCTGTGGAAGTCACATCCACATGATCATGGATCTGGATCTCATAACAGCCCTGTCCCGGAATGAATGTCCCATTATTTTCTTTCGCCATGAGTTCAGGGAAACTGGCTTTAAATCTGTCTTCTACTTCTTTGCCCTTATCAAAGCCATGGATCACCACGGAGTAGCCATCCATCTGGCAGTACCAGGCCAGAGCTTTCATCATTTCCGTTCCATAGCGGCCCAGGCCCACGACCGCTGCCGTGATACGCTTTTCCTGATCCGATACGGGTATAGCGTTTTTAAAAAGCTGTTCTCCTTCTTCATACAGAAGAACATAGATAAGAGAACGGATCTCATCCACCCGGCGAAGCTTTACTTTGCCTCGGTCCACATTGGAAAGCAGCAGTTCTCCTTCACTTCCGGCAGCACGAACGTACATTTCTGTATTGTCCCGGTCTTTATACTTATTCACCAGCTGCAGCGCCAGGAGCAGATTATCCCGCTCATTGTCTGTCATGGTAAAAAGAGACAGTTTTGTGCCTTTTTTATGCCGGTCCAGTTTAATGGAAAGCAAGTCTTTCTGGAATAACAGAAAGCCTGCATCCTCTGCACGTCCGACAATATCTGTGGTCTCTTCCTTCACCTTGGCAAATACGATCACCGCCTTAGGATGCTTACTTTTGATGTCCTCCGCCAATGTCATGGAAGCCATATCCAGGGCGGAAAAGGCATAGACATCCCCACAGTACCGGCGCAGATATGTCAGGTCCTTCATAAGATTTTTCAAAAGGGTGACCAAAAATCCGAAGGTCAAAAGAGGCGCAACGATACAAAGGAAGGTCATATATGCAGAATATACACCGCTCCAGGGATTACTCTCGGAACGTATGATCTCCAGTACATCCGGACCGTCAATGTTCACGGTAAAGATCTGGATGGTTTCCAAGAGAGATAAAAAGAAGCTATTGAACAGCCGGAAGGGTTTTTCAGGAAAAAAACCACGAAAAGCCGGGAAGATCCCCACCATGATCGCCACAAAAACCATGGCAAACAGGGTATGGAACGGACTCAGCAGCTGATCATGACTTTTCTTTTTCCGTTTCCAGATAAAAAGGACCACTGCCGAAACCAGGATCATCAGTGACAGGATCAGACATGTTTTCCACATCGTAATAAAATTCTCCGTTTAGATTTTAAGACAGTTTTCATTATAAGGGCGGCCTGTCAAAAAATCAACCTGAAACCCCCATAAAAACATTGTCAATCTATTAATGATGTACTATAATAAACAAAACAAAAAGAAGCAATTCTTTGCTTTTGCGTTTCAGATCTATTTAGGAGGTTTATTATGAATTTACTGAATCTACTGCTTGGTTCCATGACATCGAACTCAGCTCTCTCTGCCCTTTCCGCTAATACCGGTACCACAACAGATCAGACTTCCAGCCTGTTAAGTTCTGCCCTTCCGGCCCTTTTGGGAGCCATGACAAATAACGCGTCTTCCACCGAAGGCGCCCAGTCGCTCCTTAATGCCCTGGGACAGCACACAGAGACCACAGAGATGTCTCAGCAGCTGGCTAACGCTGACTTAAATGACGGCCAGGCCATCATCCAGCACATCCTGGGCAATAATACCGCTTCTGTGGTCCAGTCTCTTTCTAACGAGACCGGTGTCAGCGAAAACCAGGTCAACTCTCTTCTGGACAATATTGCTCCGGCCGTCTTAAGCGGTCTTTCAGCAGCTACCACTTCTGCCCAGAATAACACCAGCAATGAAGGTGGTTTCGACTTCTCTGATCTGTTAAGCACTTTCGGCGGTCTGCAGCAGGAAGCTCAGACTCAGGCTCAGGCTCAGACACAGGATGAGGGGATCTCTCTGCAATCAGCCGCACCTCAGGCGTCCGGCATTTTCTCCAGCCTTTTCGGCGGTCCCGATAATGCTTCTGAGAATACATCCTCCGGCGGCCTCTTCGGCGGAAATTCCGGCGGTAATTCCGGCGGCGGTCTTTTCGGCGGCCTTGGAAATCTCTTCTCCAGCATCTTCGGTACGGCTCAGGAAGAGGAAGCTGTCCAGCAACCCGAACAGAATGAGAGCCTGTTTGACGGCAGTGATCTTCTGTCCTCACTGCTGAACCGGCTTCAGTAAGCTTTCACATGTAAGGCAGACAAATAAAGGGCGCGGCCATTCGGGCGGCCCTCGTAAGAAAGTTTTATAGTTTTCAGGAATGGCATGATCTTCGGGTCATGCCATTTCCTGCTCCATCAGTTCACTCAGTGGGATGAACCCTATCAGATCGTAGCAGATATGGATGCTCTGGCGGCGTTTTCCGCTGCTTTTGTCCGGAGC
>CACZSO010000373.1 GCA_902783795.1 uncultured Eubacteriales bacterium | reverse complement strand
GTCGATGCGGGCATCGACGATTGACGACAACGCAGCCTGGACGGATTCAGACAAGTCAGATGTATAGGTTATTAATGCACAGATCCTTAATAGCTGCCGTAGGCAGCTGTTTAGTGTAACTGCATATACCGCGGCGAAAAATATAAACGGCAGTTACTTTCGTTCGCGAGTATAGTACGGCAGTTACCTGGAAAGCCGGCTCGTTCCGCCATGGGTTCGGTTATAAAGGGATGAACCCATGCCCTCATTTTCATTCATGGTGGTGCCAGGCGTGCGCGGCACGGAGGTTTACTTATAGGGAGATGAAAAGAGATGGACTTGATAGAGCTATTAAGAAAAACAGTGGAGATGGGCGGAGCGGATCTTTTCGTCGTACCGGGATCCAAACCGATGGCAAAGGTTAATGGAGTGATGAGAGAACTGACAGAGGAACGCATTATGCCGGATGAGTCCGAGAAGCTGGTGGAATATATGTACGCCCTGGCTCATCGGGATCTCTCTCTGATCGACGCGACAGGAGACGACGATTTTTCCTTTACGGTTAAGGATTTAAGCCGTTTTCGCTGTAATGCTTATAAGCAGAGAGGTTCTGTCGCGGCAGCCTGCCGCGCTGTGTCATTTGGTCTCCCAAAACCAGAGGAACTCATGATTCCCAGGCAGGTGATGGATCTGATCACCCTCAGGGAAGGGATGGTCATTGTCACCGGGCCTACCGGCTGCGGGAAAAGCACCACGCTGGCCTGTCTGGTTGATGCCATCAATGAGACCCGCAGCGGCCATATCGTGACGATCGAGGATCCGATTGAATATCTGCACCGTCATAAGAAATCCCTGGTAAGCCAGCGGGAGATTCCCAATGACGCGTCTAGCTTCTCCAGCGCTCTTCGGGCAGCCCTCAGACAGGCTCCGGATGTAGTGATGCTGGGGGAGATGCGCGACAAAGATACGATACGTACCGCGATCACTGCTGCCGAAACCGGCCATCTGATTCTGTCCTCCCTTCATACCAGCGGGGCGGCTAAAGCGGTGGATCGTATTATTGATTCTTTCGACGCCAGCCAGCAGGCCCAGGTACGCCTCCAGCTGTCCATGGTACTTCAGGCTGTGGTTTCTCAGCGCCTTCTGCCCACTTTGGATGGAAAACGGGTTCCTGCGTTTGAAGTGATGACGGTCAATACCGCCATTCAGAACCTGATTCGTGACGGAAGGACGCATCAGATCGATAATACGATTATTTCCGCTCATGGACACAGCATGCTGGCTATGGACAATGAATTGATGAGGCTGTTCAAAGAAAAGAAGATTTCCCGGGAAACCGCGCTTCTTTACGCCTCCAGTCCGGATTCCATGGCGAAAAGGATCTGAGGAGTTCCATGAAAACCGCGACAAAAAAAACAGCCACAATAAAAATGAACACAAAAGTTACGTCAAAAGGAAGCTTCTTTAAAAGCCTGCGTTTCCGCATCCTTGTGATTCTGATTCTGGCAGGGGTACTTCCTGCCATGCTTGCTCTGCATGTGGTCATCTCTTCTTATGAAAATAAAGCGTTTGAAGTACGGAGGGACAACCTTCGGAGAGAATGCAGGTCAATCGCGAAAATGCTGGTAGAGTCAGGATATATGGAAAACCCGGATGATGAGACAGTGGAAAGTAAGCTGGAGCTCCTCTCCAATTTTTTCCATGGGAGGATTTTGCTGGTTGACCGTGATTTTCGAATCATCAAAGATACCTACGGGATCGATGAAGGGAGAATCCTGTATTCGCCTATGGTGATCCAGAGCATGAGAGGAAAGGACGCGGATATTCGTCAGTCGGACAGTCAGATGATGGATATCTCGGTACCCATCGAGAGCCCCTCCGTGGAGAAGCCATTAGGGGCGATCTGGATGTCTGTGCGTGTGGAAGAAGTCACCAAAACAGTCCAGGAGATGGAACACAGTGAGTTTATGCTGGCCGGGATCATTCTGGTTGTGGCGGTCATGCTTGCCCTTTGCCTTTCGACAATCCTGGTCCGTCCTTTTGCCCGGGTGACCAAGGCGATTGAAGACCTGACGGACGGTTACCAGGATGGAGAGATTTCTGTGCCGGACTATACAGAAACTGCTCTGATCACAGGAGCCTTTAACAGGCTGCTGGCCAGGATGAAGCTGCTCGATGAATCCAGGATGGAGTTTGTCTCCAATGTCTCTCACGAGTTGAAGACCCCGATGACCTCCATGAAGGTGCTGGCGGATTCACTGGTAGGGCAGACAGGGGTGCCGGAAGAGCTGTATCAGGAGTTCCTTGGCGATATCACCAGGGAGGTGGACCGGGAAAATGAGATTATTTCCGATCTTCTTAGCCTTGTCAAGATGGATAAAAAGGCCGGCGGCATGGTCATTGTCCATACCAGTGTCAACCATCTGATTGAATCGGTGCTAAGGCGTCTGCATCCGATTGCAGAGCAGCGGAATATTTCTCTCATCCTGGAAAGCTACCGGGAGGTGGAAGCAGATGTGGATGAAATCAAGTTTACTTCTGCTATCACCAACCTGGTGGAGAATGGAATCAAATATAATGTGGACGATGGCTGGGTCAGGGTTACAATTGATGCGGATCACCAGAATTTATTCATCACAGTGGCGGATTCCGGCATGGGAATCCCCAGGGAGTCTCTGGAAAAAATCTTTGAACGCTTTTACCGGGTCGACAAATCCCATTCCCGGGAGATCGGCGGTACCGGCTTAGGCCTTGCCATAACCCGCAGCGCGATCGCCGCTCATCATGGCACGATTACAGTAGAGAGCACCCCCGGAGTGGGAACGACTTTCCGCGTCCGTTTTCCGCTCACCTACATCCCCTGACTGCCTGACAGATTTCGACCTGCTGTTTTATTCAGACTCTAAGGAGCGGCATAGTGAAAAAGGTTTTATGGTTATCTTTTTTGGCTGTTTGTTTTTGTTTCTTCCTTGTCTCACCGCGTAAAAAGTCATTGGCCGATGAGAAAGCCGGCGGGAAGACCTATCTGTTTTACTATTTAAACCGGGAGGAGACGAGACTTCTGACGGCTCCCTTCGATGTGGAGGATGAGTCCACCGAGGAACTCATCCGCAGGATGATGACCAATCTCAATGACCGGAGGACACAGGGGGATGGATACAGCCTTCTGCCGGCAGACGTCACCATCAACGCCTATACCATCACAGGTGAGATTCTGGATATTGAGTTTTCGGAATCCTATCGCAATCTGGAAGCGGACAGAGAATTTCTTCTGCGGATGGGTGTCGTGCATACCTTCCTGCAGATTCCGTCGATCTCCGGCGTGAGCTTTCGGGTCGGGCAGGAGGAGTTATATGGCCAGGAGGGGCAGCCGGTGGGGGTGATGGACGTCTCCCGGATCCTGGATCTGTCGGATGGGGTTTCCCCCTCCTACCGCTTTGACAGTTTTACCCTTTACTTTGCCACAAAAGATGGGGAAAAGCTGGTGGAGGAGACCAGGAGCGTATATTACCGGACAGGGCTGCGCCGCGAGCGGATCATCGTGGAACAGCTGGCCAAGGGACCGATGGAGAAGGACCATTATCCTACGATTTCAGAAAACACTCTGGTCAATGAAATCCTGGTATACGACGGAGTATGCTATCTGGATCTGAACAGTGCTTTTGTAGATTATCAGGTGGATGTGGCTCCGAGGACGGCAATCTATTCTGTGGTGGATTCTCTGATCGCTTCGGGAGATATCGATAAAGTCATGATCACGATTGACGGGAATGACAAACGGATGATGAATGATTCCATCTCCCTGTACCGATATTATAAATGGAATAAAAAAATCCTTCAGAAAAATGATGAGGAAGAGTAGATGAGCAGCCAGGAAGGCAGAACAAGGGAGCTTAAGGAAAAATATCATTATATTGTCAAAAACCTTCATCCCGACATGAAACCGGACAGCAGCGCTGAAGAAATGGAATTGCTGCTAAGGGCCATGAAAGCCTATAAGGACGGAGATCTGGCCATGCTCCGGGCTATCTATGCCATGCTGGTGGGAAAGGGCGCCGCCCCATCGGGTAAGGCCGCCGGCCAGACGCCCGGTGAGGAGGACGCCGCCTTTATCCTGAGGGAACTGGGGCTTCTGTATGGCCGATTGAAACATACCCTGGCGCCTGGAATAAAGAAGATGCTGGACACGGAGATAGGACAGGATCTTTTTGACGGCAGGGATTTTGCCGGGGAGATCCGTCAGGCAGGACAGTTTTACGGCCGGATCGTTCGTGCTATGATGGAAGATGATTGAAAAGAGGAGACATATTTTGTTTTCGGCATAGAAGGTGCCGAAACTACAAAATAGTCATCCGAAAACAGTTAGTT
>CACZSO010000372.1 GCA_902783795.1 uncultured Eubacteriales bacterium | reverse complement strand
GTTTGTCATTTTGAAAAGACCGAATGCAGACGAGAACCAGGGTGAAGTAATGGGCTTCTCTTTTGTCTACAGTGGGAATTTCGAGATCAGTGCACAGGTAAATCCTTATCGGTCTGTCCGCATGATGGTCGGCATCAATCCAACCTGGTTTTCCTGGAAACTGAATCCAGGAGAAACATTTCAGGCACCGGAGGCAGTACTGGTCTATTCTGGCCAGGGCCTGAACGGGATGAGCCAGGCACTTCACAGGCTGTACCGGACCAGGCTTGCTAGAGGATCCTGGAGGGATCAGCCGCGTCCCATCCTGTTGAATAACTGGGAAGCCACATACTTCAATTTCAATGAAGAGAAGCTGTTGAAGATTGCCCGCAAGGCAAAGGAATGCGGGGTGGAATTGTTTGTTTTGGATGACGGCTGGTTCGGAGGCAGGAGAAGCGACAATGCAGGACTTGGAGACTGGGTACCCTGCCTGGAGCTGCTTCCGGAAGGGATCAAGGGCCTGGCGGAAAAAGTAGAAGCCCTTGGACTGAAATTCGGTCTCTGGATCGAACCGGAAATGGTCAATCCTGATTCGGATCTTTACCGTGCACATCCAGACTGGGCACTGCAGGTGCCCGGAAGAGATCCGGGTTATTCGCGTAATCAGCTGGTACTGGACTATTCCAGGCCAGAAGTCGTAGACTGTATTCATGATATGTTGTATCAGCTTTTTCGTGAATCAAAGATATCATATATTAAATGGGATATGAACCGCAGTATTTCCGACTGCTTCAGTGCATCGATGCCTGCTGACCGTCAAGGGGAGATCTATCACAGATACATTCTTGGTGTTTACAGCCTGTACGAGCGCCTGACCGGAGAATTTCCTCATATTCTTTTCGAATCCTGTGCGGGCGGCGGGGCAAGGTTTGATCCGGGACTTCTTTATTATGCTCCGCAGGCATGGACCAGTGACAACACGGACGCCATCGAGCGGGTTCAGATCCAGTATGGAACTTCTTATGGATATCCGATTGTCAGTATGGGCAGCCATGTATCGGCGGTGCCGAACCATCAGATGGGCAGAATAACCTCTGTGAAGACCAGAGCGCAGACGGCTTTCTTCGGGACATATGGATATGAACTCGATCTGAATACTCTCTCCGAACAGGAACTGGAAGACGTGAAGAAGTACACACAGTTCATGAAAGAACACAGACAGCTGATCCAGTTCGGTACATTTTACCGCCTGCTTTCCCCGTTTGAAGGGAATGAAGCTGCCTGGATGGTGGTCAGCGAGGACCGGCGGGAGGCTGTTATTGGATATTACCAGACATTATCGACCGTAAACCGCTATCCATCCAGACTTCGCCTGCAGGGCCTGGATCCTGATCTGTGTTATCAGATCGATAAAACTCGAAATGATCACTCGGGAAATGACACGGGAAGGAATTATTACGGGGATGAACTGATGAATGCAGGGCTGGTACTGGACGAAGAAATGCTTCGAAGAAGAGAAGACGGGACAATGGAACCGGTAAGCGACTTCTTCTCAAGAGTATTTCTGCTGAGAGCACAGTCATAAGTGAGGCCCAAAAATCTGCAGCAGGAGGTAAGTATGAGAATTCTCTTTGTCCGTCATGGGGAGCCTGATTATGAACGTGACTGTCTGACGAAAGAAGGACAGCTGCAGGCGGCAGCAGCGGCCATGCGCCTGGAAGGAGAAGGGATATCCAGGATCTATTCTTCACCGTGCGGGCGTGCTTCAGAGACTGCATCTTATACTGCAAGACTTCTGAAGCTCCCCGTGACAATACTGGACTATATGCATGAAATCTCCTGGGGTGGAGAGGGGATTCCGGAAAACGGCCATCCATGGTCACTGGGAGATTTGATGCTGGAAGAAGGATTCGATTTTTACTCTGAGGACTGGCGTAATCATCCTTATTTCGCCGGAAATACAGCGTTATCTTATTATGAAATGATCTCAGAAAGGTTTGATGCTTTTCTGGAAGACCATGGCTATCGGCATGAAGGAAGACAGTATCTGTGCGTGGGAGGATCAGACGAGACAATCGCTCTGTTCAGCCATGGTGGATCCGGAGCCTGCGTTCTGGCACATCTATTGGCATTGCCGTTTCCTTATGTCGCTTCTGTGATGCCATATGATTACACGTCGATTATCATCCTTGATTTTCCTGTGAAAGAAGGCTGTTATATTTATCCAAGAATAGAACTGTTCAATGACTGCGCCCATATCCGCCGCAGCCCCGGAAACAAGCCGAAACTGCAGAAAACATCTCAGTAAAAGGAACAACGGAATTAATGCCTCACAGATACAGGAGGAGACTATGCCGGAAGAAAAAGAACCGCTTCGCTACTGCCGGAAATGTATGATACGGAATATAGAGGAAGACGCATTCTTTCGTGACCTGCACGCTTATCTGAATACAATTGACGAATCACAAAAAGTCAGCGATGAGGTCTATGAACACCGGCTGAACTTTTGTATGAATTGTGATGAGCTGGTTTTCGGGATGTGC
>CACZSO010000371.1 GCA_902783795.1 uncultured Eubacteriales bacterium | reverse complement strand
TATAGCGAATCTGAACAGACTATTACGCTTGAAACGAAGTCTTCCTCTTATCAGATGAAGATCGATGAGCATGGCATGCTCCTTCATACCTGGTATGGGAAGAAGCTGATGGAGGAAGATCTTTCTTATGCAATTCCCCATGTGAACCGGGGCTTTTCCGGGAATCCGCATGAGGTGGGTACCTATGACCGGAATTATTCCCCTGACATGCTTCCTCAGGAGATCAGTACGTTCGGTGCCGGGGATTTCCGTATCACTTCGCTGAAAGTAAGGCATGGAGACGGGGCACAGGTGCTGTCGCTTCGCTATGGATCCCATGAGATCCTGACCGGTAAGTATGAGATCCCGGGGCTGCCGGCATCCTTTGACGAGGATAAGGACGCGCGGACATTGATCGTACGGCTTCGTGACCACGAATCGGACATAGCCGTGGAATTGTATTACGGTGTATTTGAAGAAAAGGATGTGATCACCCGTGCCCTTAAAGTGGTCAATGGATCGCAGGAGGATAAGATCCTTTTGAATGCCGGCTCCACGACATTGGACTTCCTGACTGGAGACTATGACATGATCACCTTCTGCGGTAAATGGGCCGGAGAGCGGCAGATGCAGCGGCAGAAACTGATGCATGGGATCTACAGTGTTGGGTCAGTCAGAGGCGCATCCTCACATCATTATAATCCCTCCTGCATACTATGTGAGCCGGAAACCGCAGAGGAACAGGGGCAGGCCTATGGCTTCAGCCTGGTCTACAGCGGGGAGTTTCTGATATCCGCCGAGAAAGACAGCATTGATCAGACGCGGCTGTGCATAGGGATCCATCCGGATGATTTTTCCTGGCCGCTGGCACCGGGAGAGAGCTTTATGACCCCGGAAGTGATCATGACCTATTCTGACGAAGGCTTAAGCGGCATTTCTCACAGGTTCCATGAATTCATCAGAGAAAACATCGTCCGGGGGGAATGGAAGAAGAAACGCCGCCCGGTGCTGATCAATAACTGGGAAGGCACCTATTTTAACTTCAATGGCGAGAAACTGATCGATTTTGCAGAGGAAGCCCAGGACCTGGGCATAGAACTGTTTGTGCTGGACGACGGCTGGTTCGGAAAGCGGAACGATGATAATTCGGGCCTGGGAGACTGGATACCGAACACAGATAAGCTGGGAATGACCATGGAAGAGCTGGGGCTTTGTATCAGAAGCACCGGCGTCAGGTTCGGCATCTGGTTCGAGCCGGAGATGATCAGTGAAGACAGTGAACTGTTCCGGGCTCATCCTGAATGGGCCGTGGCTGTACCCGGCCGGGCGCCGCAGCTTTCCCGGAACCAGCTGGTGCTGGATCTGGCGAATCAGGATGTGCAGGATTATCTTATTTATGCCATTGAGAAAGTACTGAAAGCCGGTGGCTGCAGTTATCTTAAGTGGGACTTTAACCGCAGTATGTGTGACAAATACACATCGGCGCTTCCGGCAGAACGCCAGGGAGAGATGGCGCACCGGTTTATCATGGGGACCTACCGGGTGATGGAAACCTTGCTTAGGGATCTTCCGGGACTTCTCATCGAGGGCTGTTCCGGCGGCGGCGGCCGGTTCGACTGCGGCATGCTGTATTATACGCCTCAGATCTGGACATCGGATAATACAGATCCCATAGAGCGGCTGTCCATCCAGTACGGAACATCTTTTATTTATCCCGTAAGCTCCATGGGCGCCCATGTGTCGGCCTCGCCGAACCATCAGACAGGGCGGATGACACCTTTCAGGACAAGGACGGCCGTGGCTATGTCCGGTGCCTTCGGATATGAACTGGATCCGGCGAAGCTGACAGAAGAAGAAAAATCGAACATCCGGCGGGATATCGGCCTGTTTAAGGAGCATGCCCATGTGCTGCAGTACGGAGACTATTACCGGCTGCTGCCCCCCTCTCATCCCATGGCCAATGCCTGGGAGCAGGTCTCTAAGGATGGGCGGAAAGCCGTGGTGACGGCGGTGTGGCATACGGTAAAAGCGAATCCGGCCCCGGTGTATCTGAAACTGAAAGGTCTGAAAAAGTTTGCCCATTACCGGCTGAGCTTTATAGAAGGTCACGGGCCGGCGAACACATCGTCATGGACAGAAAGGCAGCGGGAGATCTTTAACGGAGAATTCCATCTGAAGGGAGATGCTTTGATGAACCGTGGCATATTCCTGCCGGAGCCCTCAGAATCCTATGATTCC
>CACZSO010000370.1 GCA_902783795.1 uncultured Eubacteriales bacterium | reverse complement strand
TCCGTTCGTACCGTACTCCCGGGGAGACCTTACTTTATACCGGAAGCCCGGGGGAAACAGGATCCTTTACAGGTGGATCGTGAAGAGTTCCTTAGATCCCTTGATCCTGCCGATACCTGTCTTTCGGCACTTTGCGATCATTACACCGGTCTTTACCGAAGCACCATCAGTGAGTATTATCTTTCTGAAAACATAGATCCGGACCGGTATATATCACAGCTCTCTCCTGAAGAAAAAGAATCATTCTATGATTTCTTCATGAGCTTCATCAAGACAGTCACTGATGGAAACTTCAGCTGCCAGGCAGCCTATCGCGGAAATCTCCCCGAAGCTTTCTCGGCCCTTCCCCTGGTCAGTTATATGAGTATGTCAGATCAATATACTATCCGTACTTTTGATTCTCCCTCCGGGCTTCTTTATACATTTTACCGTGACAGAAACCGGGAGACGAATTTACGGCAGCACAGCTCTGATCTCAGAAAATCCGTACAGACCCATCTGGAACGGGCAGCCAGAAAACTGGATCTTCAGGAAAAACAGCTGAAAGATGCGGAAAAGAGGGATACTTTCCGCCATTATGGCGAACTGCTCACGGCTTTCTCCTACTCCCTTCCGGTGGGTCAGGATAAAGTCACGGTCTATGATTATACAGATAACGACAAAGAATTGACCATCCCGACAGACCCGGATCTTTCTATTTCGGACAACGCTAAAAAGTATTACGAAAAATACAATAAACAGAAACGTACTTTTGAAGCCTTAAGTGTGCAGCATGAAGAGACGGAAAAAGAACTCGCCCACCTCTCTTCCGTGATCCAAGCCATCGACATGGCAGAGGATTATGAGGTAATAAAGCAGATCAGGGAAGAACTTCAGGATGCCGGTTATCTGAAAGCAGATAAAAGCCGCAGCAAGAAGGCGGAAAAGATCCGCTCCAAACCCTGGCATTACATCTCTTCCGATGGTTTTGATATCTATGTTGGAAAAAATAACCTGCAGAATGATCAGCTGACCTTTAAAACGGCAGATGACGATGATATCTGGATGCATGCCAAGGGTGTGCCGGGATCTCATGTGATCATCAGGACCGGCGGCGAAGAGATCCCTGACAGGACCTATGAAGAAGGTGCTGCCCTTGCCCTCTACTATTCCCAAAACCGAAAAAGCGGAAAAGGGGAAGTGGATTATATCGCTGTCAAACATGTTAAGAAACCAAACGGGGCCAGACCCGGCTTCGTAGTCTATTATACGAATTATTCCATGATGGCGGATGCTGACATAACCGGTATCCGAAGGGAGGACACATGATGCTTTCCAGACCTAAACGTTGGCTCATAAGTCTGGGCTTTTTCCTGTTATTTGCCGGACTTTGCGCTTTTATCGGGATCTCAGTAAACCATATGACAAATAAAAACGGCACTGAGCCTTCTTCTGAGAGTTCTTCTTCCGCCGGATCCGAAACGCAGGAAACGACCTCAGAACCTGAAACGACCACTCTTCCGGCGACTTCTGAACAAAGCACAGAAGAAAGCTCATCTGATGAGACTGAGCCCACGACGACAGCCTACACGCCGGCCAAAAAAACTGAGATCAAAAAGCTGACTGACAAGGACCTTGAAGAGATCAAAGCACAGTACAGTATCGAGCCTGAGCCTTATATACTGGGCGAGGAAATGGATGCTTCAAACCGTCCTGTCAATTGTGTGAATTATAATGACCGTTTTTCAGGCATATCAGATAAGATCTCTGTCTTCAACACACAGTCTTCTTTGTCCCATGAGGTCTCGTTGTTCTTCGTGCTGACAGAGGAATATGATAATAATACGATCTATATCCTGAACCGTCTGGCAGAAAAGAATGTGCATGCCACCTTCTTTATCAATATGCATTATGCGGTCACCTACCCTGAGATCGTGGACCGGATCCTGAGGGAAGGTCATGAAGTAGGTTCTTTAGGCGCCTCCTCTCCTGATGACGGCCTGGCTATTTATGCTCTGGAAGACCAGATGAATGACATGACGGCTCTTCAGGAATATGTGGAAGAAGACTTTGATTATTCTATGGAAGCCTTCTACTTCCGCTGTGATCTTTTCTCGGAAGCTTCCCTGAAAATGGCTTCAGACATGGGTTATAAAGTACGGTTTTATTCTATCGATTATGACGATGTATCACATACCCAGGCTATAGATGCCAATGAGATGCTGGATCATATCAAGAACCGCCTGCATGACGGGGCTTCCATTATCCTGCATAATGCAAATTCGGCGACTCTGATCATGCTGCCGAACCTGATCAATTATCTCGAAGACACCCATTATTCCATCGTGCCGCTTCACTGATGTTTTTAAGGGATAATCGAACTTTTGTTTGCTTTTTCTGTAAAGATATGTTATGATACATACAGAAAAGCATGATCTGTACTGATCTGGCTATATTTCGGGAGGTTTTATATGAGCACCGGTAAAATCACGGAAAAACAGCTGGCGATCTTGAAATATCTGGAATCCGAGCTTCTGGAAAAGGGTTATCCGCCCTCGGTCCGGGAAATAGGAAAAGCCGTAGGCTTAAGCTCCACTTCTTCTGTCCACGCCCACCTGAATTCTTTGGAAAAGAACGGATATATCCGCCGTGATCCTACCCATCCCCGGGCTATCGAGATCCTGGACGAAAGCTTTCAGATGGTACGCACGACTACAGTCCCCGTACCGGTGGTGGGCCGAGTGGCAGCAGGCCAGCCCATCCTGGCTGAAGAAAATATTGAAAGCTACTTCCCTGTTCCCTCGGCCTATCTTCCCCGTTCATCCAAAGAGATCTTCGGGCTGGAAGTTAAGGGCGACAGTATGATCAATCTGGGCATTCTGAATAAAGACCTCCTGATCGTAGAAGCCACTTCCTCTGCCGAGAACGGCGATGTGGTAGTGGCCCTGATCGATGATTCTGCCACTGTTAAGACCTTTTATAAAGAAAACGGGCATTACCGTCTGCAGCCTGCCAATGATTCCATGGAGCCCATCATTACAGATCACGCAGAGATCCTGGGAAAAGTAAGATCTTTATTCCGCCCTTCCATCATCTGATTTACAGAGATATAAAACAAGCCTCCCGGATACAGTTTACCGGGAGGCTTGTTTTATATCAAAAGATCTACCTTAAAGTTCAGAAACATCCACACGTTTTCCGTCGCGCCAGATACGTTCCAGGTCATAGAAAAGCCGGTCTTCGCGGTTGAAGATATGGATGATCACATC
>CACZSO010000369.1 GCA_902783795.1 uncultured Eubacteriales bacterium | reverse complement strand
CGGCACTGCGTGGATATTTGGTGTCCTTAAGAAACCCGGGCAGGGATCAGATTTTAATTATAATATTTATTGGCCGGGGAAAACACAACGCGACTGACAGATTTATTTGTCTGCCATGTCATGTTCCGGGGGGAATTGGCAGCGTTTTGAAGCGAAATAAGGAGAGGATATTATGATCGGAGCGATTTTAGGCGATATTATCGGATCAAGACATGAATTTAATAACATTAAGACAAAGGATTTTGAACTGCTTACAGCGGGGTGTGGCTTTACGGATGATACGGTGATGACCTGCGCTGTGGCGTTGGCGCTTTTGGAGTGTCATGGTGATTATACAGAACTTGAGAAGAAAACCGTTGAAGTCATGCAGAGCATTGGCCGGAAGTACCCGAACTGCGGTTATGGCGGGATGTTTTGGCGGTGGATGTTTTCCGATCATCCAAAGCCTTATAACAGCTTCGGAAACGGGGCGGCCATGCGTGTAAGCCCCGTCGGTTTTATTGCGGAGAATATCGGTCAGGCGAAAGAGCTTGCCTATAAAGTAACAGCCATTACCCACAATCACCCTGAGGGACTGAAAGGAGCGGAAGCCACAGCAATCGCCATCGTCATGGCGCGGCAGGGCAGCACTAAAGAAGAGATCCGTGAAGTGATGGAACGGGATTATTACACATCAGAACATACAGTCGATGAATACAGAGATATCATCAGAGGTCATGGAGACGAGACCTGCCAGGTGAGCATGCCGGAAGCGCTTCAGTGTTTTTATGAGGGAGAAAGCTACGAAGACGTGATCCGCAACTGCATCTCCATCGGAGGAGACAGCGATACATTGGCGGCTATAGCCGGGGGAATTGCGGAAGCATACTATGGGGTACCCGAAGAACTCAAAGGGAGGCTTCCCGAGTACCTGGATGAAAGACTTATGAACATTGTGGATGAGTTTACAGGCTATATGAGATCAATGTTGAATACTGGAATCTTCTGATCTCGCCGGGCTACGATGTCATCTGGGATGAAGGACCTTTTGCCCATGAGTGGCGTTTTTGGGATGAACGGCCAGGATCAGCTTCAGCGGATGACATAATAAGGATAGAGAGAAAGTCTTGTACAAAGAAAACGGAGGGGCTGCCGCGGCAGTCTCTCCGTTTCTTTATTTAGTATCAGTCTTTGAATTTGTCTTTAATGTTTTTGGCTGCTTCCTTGATCTTATCATCGATCTCGGTTTTTTCCAGCGCCTCATTTATTTTTTCCTTGACCTTACCGGCGCCTTCCTTGATCTTATCATCGATCTCAGTTTTTTCCAGCAATTCATTTACTTTTTCTTTGACCTTACCGGCGCCCTCCTTGATCTTATCATCGATCTCGGTTTTTTCCAGCATTTCGTTGATTTTTCCTTTCAGTTCCATTTCAGGCTCCTTTCATAAAATTAATACGTGTTCTGTGATCTTACCGTGATAAGGCGCGCCCTGAATATACGGACTGCCGCCCTCTATGCTATTATAATAACACACTTTTCGGAAAATGAACAAAAAAATCTAAAAAATCCTACGACGTAAGGATGGGCCTGGCCGACAGAAAGACAGGCTTATTTTTCAGACAGCGCATTCAGTTCGTTCATTTCATCCATCAGTGCGTTTATGCTGGATTCATCCTTAGGCAGCTGGCTGAAGATTCCATATAAGCCACCAGTGGTGTTTTCGGTAGCCTTTGCCCACAGACCATCTGGTTTATACTGAACGGCCTTTTCATGAAGAGCCGAGAAGGTATGGGACCATAAGCCGGCCATTGAAAGCGCCAGAATGATAGCCAATATACTGATCACAATACCCGGAATGCCGCCCTTGCCGTCTTTTCTTCTCTTTACGATTCCCAGTATGATCGCTATAACGGCCAAGACTCCTGCGATAATAGCGCCGGCGGTGCCGAACAGAAATGTTGCGCCTACGCCGCAGGCAGCGGCAAGAAGGCCTAAAATTACAGAAATAATACCCATGCTTTTTCTCCGTCTTACTTTTTATTTATGTAAATGACCCTAAAGGTCAATGCACATCTTTTCTGTCAAATATCCGGATGGCCAGCATCAGGAAGACAGCTCCCGTAATGAGGGCGGTCAGAATGGCCTTTACGGTATCCAGGGGATCTTCGTCCATCACCGAATCTGGCATATATTTTGATATATCCACTGACTCGCCGAAAACCGGCCTCAAGCCCTGGTTGATTCCAAAATAGATCAGGGAGGTAAGCCCCAGGCCGAACAGAACGGCCAGGATCATACCCAGGGATTTGTTGCGGAAGGTGGAAACCACTAACAGCAGGATGGCGCAGATGCTCTGGATCAGCAGGAGTTTAAGAAGCAGGATCCGGACACTGTCTGGAATACTGCTGTCGACAACAAGGCGCTGGACGATCAAGGTTCCGCCCATTTTTCCGATGATCGCGGCAGCGGCAAAGACCAGGTTATGGACGAGGGCTGCCACAAACTTGGAAAGGATGGTATATCCCTTCTGGGGCATCTGACCGGCAATGTTCTTGATATAGCCGTTTTCCACGTCTGCATGGAAGAAGGAGCACAGTGAGAGAAAGGCCAGCATGAGACCCAGTACGGGGAACGGATCCTTAAGGATAGCAGAAAGTTGTGCCTCGGCCGGGAAAGGCTCTACAGCTTCCGACGACAGGGAGCTGGCCAGCCTGAACATCAGTTTTTCAAAAGGCGCAGTGCCCAGAGCCAGGGCAAAAGTAATGATCAGGCAGCCCCAGAACATGGTGAGCCGCGCCATACGGTACAGATCCATTCTGATCAGATTACGCATGTTGTGCACCTCCTGTTATGCTGAGGAAGTATTCTTCCAGGGTCACTGTGCGCAGATAGATCTCCTCCAGGCCGATCCCTGCAGTGACGATGGTCCGGGAGATTTCTTTGGTGCGTTCCAGTCCTTCTTCGATCACGAGGCTTCCATCCGGTTCCTGTGCAGCACCGTGGACATTCATCTGTTCCAGTAAGCGCAGAGTTTCAGGAATATTGTCCGTACGGATGATGAGGCTCTCTCCGCAGCGCTGACGCAGTTCCTCTGAGGTGAATTCATTCAGCAGGGATCCTTCGTGAATGATACCATAAGCATCCGCGACCTTAGCCAGTTCATCCAGGATGTGGCTGGAGATCATGATAGTGATTCCCTTTTCGTCCCGGAGTTGGGCCAATATATCGCGCATTTCGGCGATTCCCTGGGGGTCCAGCCCGTTGATGGGCTCGTCCAGGATAATGATCTTAGGATCGCCCACAAGGGCCAGGGCAATGCCCAGGCGCTGCCGCATGCCCAGGGAATAGGTCTCGGCGCCCTTCTTTTTATCCGTGTTTTCCAGCCCGACGGTCTTCAGCAGATCTTCCACATAACCGTTGGGCTTGATACCCATGCCGATGCATTTGATCTTCAGATTCTCGTATGCCGAGAGTTTCGGATACAGGCCGGGGTGCTCGATCAGCACGCCCACATTCTTCAGCATTTTCCGCATCTCGAGTCCGGTCTTGCCAAACAGGGAGTAGCTGCCGCTGGTCGGCCTGGACAGGCCGCTGATCATCCGCATGATGGTCGTCTTGCCGGCGCCGTTCCGTCCGATCAGTCCATAGATCTGCCCTTCCCGGATATGCATATTGATGTCCTTGGCAGCTGCTTTCTGACCGTAGACCTTCGTCAGATTTTGAGTTTCCAGGATGTATTCCATACTTGGTTGATCCACCTCTTTCTTTGATCTTGTCTCTTATAAAGGATTAACTTGTCATACCTGAAACCATGTATCAAAAAATAAAAAGAACGTGGTCATTTTTATGGCCGTGAATCTTCTCATTTTATTCTTGTTTCAGATATTATGGCCAGGTTTTTCTAACATTTTTAGAGTATATCATAAGACATACGGCATGTCTACGCGCTTTTTACAGCATTACACTTTTTCCAGGATGCGGCGTAAGTACCCACTCCGGATTCACGACGGCCTTTTTCGTTATACAGGATCTTTCCCATAGTTTTCTTCATTCTCTTAAGCTTTTATTAAAACGTCAGAGGGTCTAAGCTGTCAGCATGCATTTTAGCTGCAGCAGTTTTCATTAAAATACTGTACACTTTCGGTTAAATGTTGTAAAGTAATAATAGATCTGAAAACACGAAGAGCGGGAGGCGCCGGCTAAATTCATGGGTTTTTAACCGGATGACTATGCGAAAGGAGAAAACACATGATAACAGAAATGAAACGGATCCCTGCAACAAAGGATTCCCACCCATTCATTACAGCGGCAGACAGTTGTGATCTAAAGAAGTATGGCTATGTGGAGGAGGAGTTTTTCCAGACAGGAACGGCGAACATTTATGATGAAACGCCAGACGGATCACTAAAGGTGACTTATAAAAATGCGCCTTATACCACGAGACTGTTGGTCCGCCGCCCGAAAAAGACGGAGAAATTCAGCGGCAATGTGGTGATCGAGATCTTAAACGCGTCCGCCCGCTTTGACATTGACCGGGACTGGATGCTCCTGTGGAGAAAGATCGTACGGGACGGAGACATCTATATCGGCATCACATCCAAGGGTCATGTGGTGGACGCACTGAAGCGTTTCGATCCGAAACGCTATGAAAAGATCAATTGGGCAAATCCCACGCCGGACAGACCTGGTCCCGAAGGAGCGTCCTTTGACTTTATACAAGAATATGAAATGGGTCTTTTCTGGGATATGCTGGTGGATCTGGCAAAGGAACTGAGAAAAGACACATCAGAGCTTAACCCCATCAGGGGATTCGGCAGGAACTGGCTGTATCTGGCGGGCTGGTCCCAGTCCGGCTCGTATGTGGCGCGTATCGTCCACAGCTTTGCTTATCTGCCTCAGAACTGTAAAAAAGGCCCGCTCTTTGACGGTTACTTTAATTCAGGCTCCGGTGCGAATGACAAGCCTTTGAACTCCTATGCGGCATCCGGGAGGATGATGTTCGGGCGCCCATCCAGACCTTCCGGGGCATCACTCATCGCCTGTAAGGAGCCTTTTATGGCGGTGAACACGGAATCTGAAAACCGGTCTGTCTTCTGGCATGGAGATTTCGATGAACCGGCCTGCAAATTCAGGACCTGGCAGATCCCCTGCTCCTCTCATGACACCAGATATACATTGATCGACTATTATCTTCCCCAGATCAAGGACATGGAAAAGGCGGATACTGTCTGCACATGGGAAGGCGTTCCCGAGAACGGGGTACCCATGGATACACCGTATGAACCCATCTTCGCGGCTGCTTTCAAGGCGCTTATCGATTGGGTCCGTTCAGGCATCCCCGCGCCTCATGCGCTGAAGATCAAGACAGAGATGACTTACGAACCTACCGATATGACCGGCGCCCTTATAGCCAACCGGAAGGATATTTTTGGAAACGCCCTGGGTGGCATCCGCTATCCTTATGCAGACTGTCCCACTGGTTCCTGTCAGTCTTATACCGTCCATGAGGACGGAAAGTCCATCCAGATGATGTTCGGGACGGTAAAACCTTTCCCGGCCGATCAGCTGAAAGCCATGTACGGAAGTCTTTCGGCTTACCGGAAGCTTTGTGAGAAATCCACGGATGCCGCGATCGCAAAGGGCTTTATCCTGCCCGAGGACAGGGAGTATATGGTGGATTCCTGCGTTCGTATCGCAAAAGAGAGAGGACTTACGGATTAAAGACAGAAAATAACGGTCTGTAATCGATTTTTTGTGGAAAGTGTTTTGTCTGCCACTCGAATTGTCCTGAGGAGGCGGAGCAGACAACTAAGGCACCGCGGGAACGTTTCCCGAAGATGCAGCCCATACGCATCTGTGACATTAGCTGTATTATTGCCGCCCACTCTGGCCCGGGTACTGGAGCGGCCTTCTTCCCTGGCGACCCCTGTGCCCCGGAGAAATCATAGGGAGAGGGGGTATCATCCGACGGGTCCGGATCATTGGTCAGACCGCCAAGGGCGGTAATCATATAGTATTCTCCGGCGCTGAAGTACAGTCCCTTCTTTCCTGCAGGATCTGCTGTTTGAGAAAAGTTCTCGGTAATGCCATGAAAGGCACCGCTTTTTATGGTATAATAATAACTACGAAATATCCATAAAAACATTATAAGAAGTCAGGAGGACTGTTATGGACTTTATCCCTGAAAAGAAACTGGGCTTCGGCCTGATGAGGCTCCCGCAAAATTCACCCAATCCGGCTGATATCGACATCGAACAGCTTAAAAGAATGGTGGATCTATTCCTTGAAAAGGGCTTTACCTACTTTGACACAGCCTGGATGTACAATGCTTTTTCCAGTGAGAATGCGGTGAAGGAAGTGCTGACTTCCCGCCATCCCAGGGAGTCTTTTACCCTGGCTACCAAGCTCCACGCAGGCTTTGTGAATTCTTTCGAGGATCGTGACAAGGTCTTCAATACCCAGCTGGAAAAGACCGGCGCCGGATATTTTGACTACTATTTGATCCACGGTATTGAAGCCGGGATGCTGCTGACATACGAAAAGTTTGACTGTTTCG
>CACZSO010000368.1 GCA_902783795.1 uncultured Eubacteriales bacterium | reverse complement strand
CGTCCATGCAGAACATTCCCATAGAGTTGGAGGAGGCGGCCCGCCTGGACGGGGCTTCAGATCTTAAGATCCTGTTCAGGGTCATCCTGCCGCTTTGCAAGGCTACCTTTGCGGTCATCATGCTGCTGACAGCCGTGGCCAAGTGGAATGATTATTTCTCTGCCTTGCTGTACATTCCTACCAAGAGCCAGTATTATCCCTTACAGATGGTGCTTCGTGAGATCCTGATCACTTCCACCTCGGATATAGAATCCACGGCGGCGGATTTCACTAATAACGCCAATGTATACAAGAAAGCCTTTGAATATGGCAGTATCGTGGTATCAACTCTGCCTATTCTGTGTGTGTATCCATTTGTGCAGAAATACTTCGTTACCGGCATGACCATCGGTGCAGTAAAGAGTTAAAGACATAGTTCATGAAAAGGTAAGGACGCGGCCTCAAACCGGTCTGTACTGAAAAATCGGATAGTTTTATAAGAAAGTGGCATGTTCTTCGGACCGTGCCGCTTTCTGTTTCCTCCCTTTCCTTCATGATCCGGAAAAAAACTCCTTGAATTTTATATTTTTGTTTTGATATTATCGGATGGAGCCTGTATAATAGATATCAGATGAGGCAGGCAGAGACTGCCTGTCGTGTGTACGGAAACAGAACATAAAGAAGGGAAAGACTGTTATGGCAGAAGAAAATAAAGCATTGAAAGTTAATTCCCGGAATGACCTGACGGAAGGCCCTATTTTCGCCAAACTGATCGGGTTTGCGATTCCCGTGATCCTGGGAAATTTATGTATGCAGCTTTACAATGTGGTGGACTCCATCGTGGTAGGCAATTATGTCGGAACAGACGCCTTGGCGGCTGTCGGAGCGGTATTTCCGATCATGATGCTGTTCAACGCACTGTTCATGGGCGCGTCCATGGGTGCCCAGATCGTGATCAGCCAGACCTTCGGCGCGAAGGATGAGGACAGGCTCCGGACCGTGACCAATACGGCCATCGCCCTGGCCATCATGATCGGCGCGGCCATTACGATCATCGGCACACCGCTGGCAAGGCCGCTTTTAAAACTCATCAAGACGCCGGCGAATATCATTGGAAATTCCACCTCCTACCTGATGATCATCTTTGCGGGAACATTAGGCAATGTATTTTTCAACCTGGGCTCCGGGGCGCTTCGCGGCATGGGCGACAGCCGCTGGCCGCTGGTGGCGATGCTGGTGAGCTCGGTGACGAACATCATCCTGGATCTGGTCTTTGTAATCTATTTTGACATGGGTGTTGCCGGGGTGGCCTGGGCAACGACCATCGCCCACTTCTTAAGCGGCATGATCCCTCTTTGGAGGATCCAGAGCGGCGCTTATCCGGTGCGCCTCCATATAAAGGATATCCTGCATCCGGATAAAAGCGCAGCAGGTCAGATCTTCAAACTGGGTCTGCCGAGCTCGATCCAGAACGCGGCCATGTCCCTGGGCAGTGTCGTGATCCAGAGCTTCGCGAATTCCTTCGGTTCGAACTTCATCGCAGCCAATACGATCATTATGAAGACAGACGGCTTTGCCATGATGCCCATGATGGGCCTGGGCATGGCGTCCACGTCATTCGTAGGCCAGAATATCGGCGCGGGTAAGATCGACCGGGCTAAGAAAGGCGTCCATGCCGGCCAGATCACGGCCATCGCCGTGGCGGCCGTCGTGGGTACGGCCCTGTATTTCCTGGGCAAATACATCATGCGTGCCTTCGGCGCGGACGGACAGGTGCTGATGATGGGTGTTTCCGGTGTACGCTTCCTGGCCTTCTGCTATGCCTTTATGGGGCTTGACCACGTTACCGGCGGCGCCATGAGAGGCGCGGGTGCGGCCATAGCTCCGGCCATCACGTCCATTCTGGCGAACCTGATCCGTATCCCTTTGGCCTATATCCTGGCAGCCAGACCCTTACGGCAGGAGATCGCTCAGATCCTGGCCGCGAGGAGCCCGGACCTTACATCGAAGGCAGCGGAATTCTTCGCTTCCGGCGCCTATAAGACCCTGGAGGAAGCCGAACAGTCGGCGGCAGCGGTCATGGCAGCCCCGAATCATTTTATGTATATGTTTTATGTCATGGGCATCTCCATGTTCTGCGGCGCCCTGATGATCTTCCTGTACTTCAAGTTCGGAAAGTGGCAGAATAAGAGTGTGGTAAAGAAAAACAGGCCTGATGATTCACGAGATCTGTAAAAACGCCTGAAAGACCCCGGCCGAAAGGCCGGGGCGTTTTTTCTGTCTGAAGAGATCTTATGACAGGCTGTTCCTGTCCTGGGTGGGGCTGATGCCGTGCACAGAACGGTAGAGCCGGGAGAAGTAGGCAAAGGAGTCAAAACCGCAGAGCATGGCTATATTGCCGATGGGCATATCCGTGGTCCGGACCAGCTTGCGGGCGTGTTCCATTTTCATGTTCCGGATGAGTTCACTGCAGGAGATGCCTTCCACGGCACGGACGATGCGGGAGATGTAATCTACTGAAACATGGATCTCATCCGCGATATCATTCCGGGTGACAGGATCCGTGATGTGATCGGCTATGTAAGTGCGGATCTGTTCAAAATACCGTTGGTAAGTCTTATTTTCGCCGGAGGGCGGCCGGTACAGCACCTTTTCTATGACAGAATCGCTGTCATCGCCGGAAGAAAGCAGGTGAAGAAGATGCCCGTGGGCTTTGCCGAATTCCGGAAATGTGGT
>CACZSO010000367.1 GCA_902783795.1 uncultured Eubacteriales bacterium | reverse complement strand
CAGGATCCGGTGGAAGCCTTGAGAACAGAATAAAAAAGTGGGCCGGAGACCTCTCCGGCCCATTGCTATTTCCTCCTTTCTGTAGTATGCTAATCATAACTTAGCGCGCATTTTTTTTATGACAAAAGCTTATGTTCAGGACACCTCATCCGTCTGCTTTGCAGACACCTTCCCCTCAAGGGGAAGGCTTTGGTGCAGGGGCTGAACTATTACTGCCAAAGGAGAATAGTATTATGGGAAAACTGACCCCAAAAGAGAACTACCTGCGCCTGGGACGCGGGGAGATGCCGGAGTATGTGCCCTTCTACACGATGATGGGCAATGAATACCTGGGGGAGGCCTGCGTAAAGACATTGGCTCCAGCCGTCTTCAGCCACGGCCAGTTTGTGGACGGCGGCTATGATATGTGGGGCGTCCGTTACAAGGCAGACCCATTGACCGGTGCCACCCTGCCTGAACCTAATAATTTTATGCTGGAGGACATCAATGACTGGGAGAAGATCCTGGTGTTCCCTGACCGTCATGATGATTATGACTATGAGCGGATGTACGAGCATGACCTCCGGGAATCCGGGATCGACCGGAATCAGTCCGCGGTCATGGCCAGCCCCGGACTCATGCCCTTCCAGCAGCTGATCGCCTTCATGGGCTTTAACGAAGGTCTCATGGCCACTATCACGGATCCGGAAGCCGTATCTGACATGCTGAATGCCATGGTGGACTGGATCGAGCCTGTGATGTATAAGACCGTAGAGTATTATAAGCCGGATCTCTGGTACATCCTGGACGATACCTGCGCGAAGCAGGTCCCCTTCATTTCTCTGGACACCTACCAGGAACTGTTCCTGCCCATTTACAGACGGCTGGCTAAGCCTGCCACGGACAGGGGCATCCCCATCCAGTTCCATAACTGTGGAAAATGTGAGATCTTCATCCAGGATATGATCGATTTCGGTGTAAGATACTGGGATCCGGCCCAGGAGTGCAATGATCTTATTAAGATCAAAGAGCAGTATAAAGGAAAGATCTGCCTTTGCGGCGGCTGGGACTGGGATAAGCATATGCCCAAGACCTGGCCGGAATTCGATGAAGAAGAACTGCGCCAGGGCGTACGGGATTCCATCGATAAATACGGCAAAGACGGCGGTTATGCCTTCGCCGGCGGCGTGTTGGGCATGACAGAAGAGGCCAGGGAAGCGAACCGCATCATCCGTGACGAATGCCACTTTTACGGCCGCAAAGTCATGGGATGCGAGATTTGATCAAAGGGGAAAAGAAGATGAAGATTCTGATCGTAGGCGGGTTTTTAGGCTCGGGAAAGACCAGTGTGATCCTGAAGCTGGCCGAATATCTGATCAGTGAAAAAATAACAGAACACATAGCTGTTCTGGAAAACGAGATCGGTGAAGTGGGGATCGATGACCAGGTACTGAAAAGTTCCGGACTTAAGGTGCGGGGCCTCTTTGCCGGCTGTGTCTGCTGCACATTGGCGGGAGAACTGCCCGTGACCATTAAGACTATCGAAAAGGAGCTTGCGCCGGATCTGCTCATCATAGAAGCCACCGGTGTGGCCTTCCCCTATGATATCCGGGAGAACCTGGAGCGCAATCTGGAGACCGCCGGCACCATTCTGTGTGTGGTGGACGCAAAACGCTGGCCCCGGCTTCATAAGCCCCTGGAGCACCTGTTTACTCATCAGCTGAAGGCCGCTGATATGATCCTGGTCAACAAGATCGATCTGGTGGACACAGAAACGAAAGAAGGCGTGGCCGAAAATGTACGGGAATTCGCTCCGGAAGCCCGGCTTTTCTTCACGGACGCAGAGGCTGAGGGACCGTTTGAGGAAGAGCTTCTTAACCGTATCAAGGAGGCAGTGTTATGACGAATGATCTTCACGAACACGAGCATGAACATGAACATCACCATGAACACCATCATGAGCACGAACATCATCACGAACATCATCACGATCATGACCATGAGCACGAGCATCACCATCATGAAATGGTCGAGATCACGGAACACGAAGGCGCGATTATCGGCTCAGTGAAAGGCCGGATGGCCGGCAATGATTATGCTGAGGCTAAAGAAAAACTGACCAAAGCCGCAAAAGAAGCCGCCAGGCGCATTACAGAAACCGGCGGCATCATCGGGCATATCAAGTTTATTCTGGCAGTGCAGGGACAGGCCTGCCGGATTTCCATCACAGAAGAAGAGCCTTCTTTCAAAGAATTTGAAGGTCCGGACACGGACATTGAAGGCGCGGCCATCGTTTTCAATGTGGAAGAAGAAACGCTGGAAGAGATCCTGGAAGAGACCGTGGGAGCCCTGCTGATCAAACAGGAGATGACAGAATAAAATAAACAGCAAGTACCGTGCACTTTCGGAAATGCAGCCCTGTCGAGGCTCTTTTCCGAAAATGCACGGTACTTTTTTGTGTATTACTGTTTCCTGCAGACAATATCCAATGTCTGCACTGTTCTACGTACTTTCAGCCTTATCCGAACAGACTCATGCCCGGAAGCAGTTCCAGCAGTTCCTTATCATGGTCTACACCCAGCCGGCACTCTTTATCAAACAGCAGGGTGGGCACTTCTTCCGGTGTCACCGCTTTCCATTCGGGAATCAGGTCATGATTCGGGTTGCCGGTCTTCGCAAAGGCCACCCAGGCGCCGGCCATCTGATCCTGCAGTTTCTCCGTCACGCCCGGAATATAGGCAGCTTCGATATAATCTGCATTGTGGAACATGAAGGCTTCATCCAGGTTATGCCAGGCCAGCGACCCATTCTTATAGGGTGATTCAAAGGTCAGCAGGCAGTTATAGCAGGGTGCCGCGCCGGGAAGGGCCGCTCTCTTTGTAAGGAACTCACGATAACCCTTTCTCAGCATGGTATCCAGGTACAGTACATCCGCCAGTTTTTTCTCCGGATAAGCTTTTTTAAAGGCTTCCACGATAGCATCGACCTTATCTTCTCCGTATTTTTCGCCAATGTACTTCCGGGTCTCTTCTTCTGTGTAGGCGTTCTTATCCCCGCCGAACTGGTTCCTCAGCGCATTACTGGTGAACTCGGCAATCACGGAACTGCCGATGATGGGGATCTGTTTGCTTTCTTCACGGAACCCATAGACCAGGGGATGGCCGTAATAATAATCTCCGTCATACTGCGGGCCCCAGTTCACGCGTTTCTTTTCCTTCATCATCTCAGCATTGACGGCGAGGTAGGCATCCGCCAGGTCATACCAGTCGATGGTCTCGATCTCTTTGATGGTCTCTTTCGTAAGGCCTAAGTACTTCACGACTCTGTCCGTGAACTCCAGCCGCGCTTCTTTATCCGAAGGGCCGCCGGTGGGACCGCCGGACTGCATGACAGCCTTGTGGAACAGGCCGTCAGCTGCCGGGGTCTGCAGCATGGAAAGCACTTTCGCGCCGCCGCCGGACTGGCCCATGATGGTCACATTGCCGGGGTCGCCGCCGAAATTGGCGATGTTTTCCTGCACCCATTTTAAGGACTGCACCAGGTCTGCCAGGCCGCAGTTGGCGGAATACTTATATTCTTCACCATAGGCCGAAAGATCCATAAAGCCCAGGATGTTCAGACGATGGTTTAAAGAGACCACCACCACATCGCCGAAAGCAGACAGGTTCTCACCGTCGTAGCTGTAGATCTCCACACCGGAGCCCATGAACCAGCCGCCGCCGTGGAACCAGACCATGACCGGTTTCTTCGCATCCTTGTCAAGCGTGGGCGTCCAGATATTCAAATATAAGCAGTCCTCATCCTGAGGATAGTAAAAGTGAGGATCCAGATATGCATCTACCGGCACCGGCGTGGTGGGTTCGGGACAGCAGTAACCATAGTTAAAAGCTTCCTTTGTCCCCTCCCAGCAGACTTCCTCCGGGAAGTGGAAACGTTTGGCCTGGGCATATTTAATACCGCGGAACTGGTAAGCGCCTTCTACGATCTGGCCCCTCACCTTGCCCGACTTTGTTTCGGCAACAGGATCATCATAATCACAGACTACCTGCTGCGTAAGTTTTCTCATTATCATAATATTTTACCTCATTTACTAGCCTTCCCCTTGAGGGGAAGGGGGCAGCCGCAGGCTGACAGATGAGGTGGAGCATTTTTCATAACACCTCATCAGTCACCTTTGGTGACAGCTTCTCCTCAAGGAGAAGCCTTGGGTGGATTACAGGCTCTGCCGCGGGCCGCCGCCTAAAGCTCTTCCGCGTCTTCTGGCACCAAAGGCATTTCTGGGCGCCCTGTGGTCGCGCACCAGGGGCAGCAGCTCATCATCATGGTTCCATGCCACATTCAGCACTCTGTCAAACTGCATGCAGGGAATGTCTTTTTCCGTGCAGGGCGGCCAGATGGGCATGCCGGGATGATTGGGATCACCGGTCTTCGCGAAAGCTACCCAGGCACCGGTCATGGCATCCTGCAGCTCTTCCGAAACGCCGGGAATATAAGAAGCTTCCAGGTAGCAGGCATTGTGGAACATATAAGCTTCCTCGGCATTATGCCAGGGAGCGGTTCCGCCGTTTAAGGGGCACTCCAGATCAAAGGAGTAGTCATAGACCGGGGCAGATCCTGCCGCAGAACGGGTAGTCACATACACCTTTGCGCCGGAACGGAAGCCAGTGTCATAAAATAAAGCGTCCACTTCATTCCGCTTCGGATAGGCTTTCTTAAAGGCACGCAGCACATCGTCCGCATATTCACCATACATTTCATACATGAATTTCGCGCGTTTTTCCGCATCCCACTCATTCTTGTGGCTTCTCTCCAGCTCATTGTTGAAGTTGTTCGCAGATTCGCCGAAGACAGAACCCACGATCAGCGGGATAGAAAGGGTCTCTTTACGGAAGCCGTTCACCGGGCCGTAGCCCATGTAATAATCCTTATCCACGACCGGAGCAAAGCTGACGGTTTTCTCTCCGTTTTCGGTGAAATATTCGTTCGCGGCCTTGACTGCCCGGGCGATCTTATAATACGGAATGGTCTCGATCTCTTTGATGGTCTCTTTTGTCAGGCCCAGCTCTTTCACTACCTGTGCTGACAGCCGTTTCGCATCTTCCTGGGCGATATCCAGCCCGTTGGCGATGGTCCCCGACTGGACGATGCCTTTGTGATACAGACCGTCTGCTGCGGGCATCTGCAGAAGATCAGTCACCTTAATACCGCCGCCGGACTGACCCATAATGGTGACATTGTCCGGATCACCGCCGAATACGGCAATATTCTCGCGGATCCAGCGCAGGGCTTCCACGATATCCGCCATACCCACATTGCCGGAGTACTTATACTCTTCCCCATACTCGGAAAGATCCATAAAACCCAGAAGGTTCAAACGATGGTTTAAAGAAACCACGACTACATCGCCGAACTTCGACAGTTCTTCACCATCATAGGCATACAGCTCCACGGAAGAGCCGCTGGTGAAGCCGCCGCCATGGATCCACAGCATGACCGGGCGTTTTCTGTCAGGATCATTGATGGCCTGGGTCCAGACATTCAGGTACTGGCAGTTTTCATCCTGCGGGAAATAAAAATGAGGTACGTTGTAGGCGTCATGGGCGATGGGCGTGGCCATCTCCTTACACACCGGGCCGTACATAATAGCGTCCTTCACACCCTCCCACGGCGTCACCGCATGCGGCATATGGAAGCGCTCCGCCTCCGCATACCGGATCCCGCGGAAGATATACGCATCCTCCACGATCACGCCGCGCAGTTTTCCTGCCTTCGTCTCTACGATAGGATTATCCAGATCGCAGATCACCTGGCGGGTAAGTTTTCTTGGAAACATACTTGTATTACCTCCTGTTGTTATAGAATAAGGAGCGGGCCCAAAAGGGCCCACCCCCGCTGATTCATACAATCATTAATACATCCACGCTCTGTCGGATTCTGAATCCGGCTTCTGCGGGGCGCCTAAGCTGAACGGCCTGGGCGGAGCCACTTCCAGCAGGAACTTCACCAGCTCGGTATCAAACTCGGGCTTCTCAGCACAGGTAAGATCCAATGTCATGGTATTCGCGCAGTCAGCTGTGGTCGGATTCCACTTCGGCAGCTTGTCATTATTCGGATCACCAGTCTTCGCAAAGACAGCCAGGGTATGACGCATCACATCTTCCAGTGCGGCAGAGCCTTCGAAATCATCGATAGGCTGTGTATCGCAGCTGCCAAGCCAGAACGGGATGTCGGAGCAATGCCATGCGCACTTGCCGCCCTCGTAGGGGAATTCCACGGTAAAGAGATAGTTGTAGACCGGGGCTTCCGCCTGTTGCGCTTTTTCTTTCGCATAGCCTACATGGCCGGGACGCATCCACAGGTCAATGTTAAGAAGATGCACCAGAGCCTTGTCAGGATAAGCTTTCTTAAAGAGCTCTACGACCTTATCCGTATTATCGCCGTATTTCTCGCGGATCATCTCCAGCTGCTCTTCTTCTGTCATCTTATTGACACTCTTCGGGATCGGGGCAAAGCCCATTTCTGAAACGACAGAACCGATCAGGGTCGGGCATTTCTTCGCATGATCGCAGAAGCCTACATCAAACGGATTGCCCAGGTAATAGTCATTGGGTGTCGGGCCCCAGCCTACCGTCTTGCCTTCCTGATACAGATCATACACAGCC
This sequence comes from uncultured Eubacteriales bacterium, assembly GCA_902783795.1. GTDB lineage: Bacteria > Bacillota > Clostridia > Lachnospirales > Lachnospiraceae > UBA1267. The sequence goes on along the minus strand of CACZSO010000367.1, from coordinate 899 downwards.
TGGTTCACGGCACGGATAAACAGGGTAGAAGGAAGCACTTCCAGTTCTTCCACTGTATCGATCTTTGCTGCCTTCAGGATAGCTTCCACGATCTCCTTCGGCTTCGCAGCCTTCGGATTCGGAACGGTCTTGGATCCTGCCGCGCCGGACATGACCATCTGCCGCTGGAAGAGACCGGCCGCTGCCGGGATCTGGCCCAGAGACGTCACTTTTCCGCCGCCGCCGGACTGACCCATGATGGTGACACAATCAGGATCACCGCCGAAACCGGCAATGTTCTTCTTCACCCACTGAAGGGCTGCCACCAGATCGGCCATACCCACATTCTGTGAGTTCCAGTACTTCTCGCCGTAGTCAGAAACGTTCAGGAAACCGAAAGCGTTCAGACGATGGTTCACGGTAACCAGGATAGCGTCTTCCTTGATGGCCATGTTGTGTCCATCATAGTTGGCCTGCTCGATGGAGCTGCCTGCAGAATATCCGCCGCCATGCAGCCACACGATGACCGGTTTCTTTGCTTCCGGATCCAGGGTGGGCGTCCAGATGTTCAAGTACTGGCAGTTTTCATTCTCTGGCCAGAACCGATGTGTCATCAGGACTTCCATGGACGGCTGAGAGGTATTCAGGACCGGACAGATATAGCCGTAGCCCAGGGCATCTTTAATGCCTTCCCAGGCCGGGACTTCTTCCGGCATCTGGAACCGGCGGGCCCTGGCATAGCGGATGCCGTAGAAAGTAAAAACATCTTCATATACGAATCCGCGGATCTTACCCTTCTCAGTCGCAACTACAGGATAGTCTTTGTCACAAATGAATTTTGGCATAATATATCCTCCTTAAGATTAATTAAGATCTGCATTTATTGTAGCAGTTCTGATCCCTTACTGTCAATGATCCTT
>CACZSO010000366.1 GCA_902783795.1 uncultured Eubacteriales bacterium | reverse complement strand
GCACCTGCTAACAGGCGGCGCAGCATTTTCTCTGCTTCCGGCCACGGGTCTGACGGCACTATGGACAACTTCTGCCAGGCGTCCGGGATGCCAAACTGAATGACATTGCAACGGTCCTTGACCATCTCTGTTTTGCATGATAGGATAGGGGAAACAGAATTCTGACACAAATTAATTAATAAGAGGATATATGGATACTACGATAAAACAGATCGAAGATATGTCACTGAACGCATGGCCCTCCCATAAAATGGAGCTTTATGACGGATGGATCATACGATTTTCTTATTTTTATACACACAGAACAAACAGCGTAGAGCAGTTTGGCACCCAGACCCTTCCCTGGCGGGAGAAAATTCCATACTGCGAGCAGCTCTATAAAAGGCTGGGCTCGCCCGCAGTTTTTAAAATAAGTCCGCTTGTACCAGAAAATTTTGATTTTATGCTGGAAAACCGCGGTTATGAGATACAGCACGAGACGGAAGTCATGACCCTCATCCTGGAGGATGCGGTCCTGTCAGAAGATTATTCAGATGTATGCTTTTCAGATGTGATAACGGAAGAATGGATAGAAAGTCTTTTTAACTTAAAGGGTACTTCGAGCGAAATCCACCGCCAGGTAGTTCCTTCAATGTACCACGCTATTCTCAAAGAAACTATTGCCGCTTATATACGGGTCGATGGACAGATCGCTGCCACGGGTCTTGGAATTCTGGACCGCGACTATATAGGGATCTACGCGATCCACGTAAGAGAAGACTGCAGAAGAAAGGGATTCGCCAGGCGCATCTGTTCAGGCCTTTTAAAGACAGGGCTTACAAGGGGAGCATCAAAGGCCTATCTGCAGGTGGTGAAGGATAATTCCTCCGCCATGCGTCTGTACGAATCCCTCGGATTCAGAAAATATTATTCTTACTGGTTTCGGGTAAAGGAGGCCTGAACAGCAGGACAGGCCTGCTGTCTACGCCCTCCGGGTCCTCGGAATGGCTCCGTTCATGACAATATTGGTCAGCGGACTGAAATACAGAAGATTGCTGAGCACACAGTAGATCGGTGTCATGATAAGGAACTGAACCACCCTTCCCGGGAAAATGGCATAGAAATTATATCCAAGGATCCATACCAGGCCGGCAGTCGTGACGATAAGCGAACTCAGGACAGCACTGACAGCCACCGATACCGAAATGCCGATAATCTTCCCTTTTCTGGTCCATCCGGCCATTTGGGGCTTGATGAGGGCAGGTATTACCCCCCATAAAACAGCTGCCAGGGTGATCAGAGGATTAACAGCATACCCCTTCATAAAGCACCCTATGATGTCCGCCGTCATTCCACAGACACCTCCGCAGACCGGGCCGAGCCAGAGGCCTGCCATAATGATGGCCACCGGCCCGACCGTGATCCGGTACACGCCCGCAATATCAATGACAAGGACGCGCGACATGACCAGGTTCAGTGCAACCAGCAGTGCCATGTAAACGATCGTAGTTACATTCCAGTACTGATTATTGTTTTTCTGCATAAAAATAACACCTCCATAATGTGCCATTAAAGAGTTACGATAAATAATATCCCTCCACATTATGAGATGTTCTCATATGTAGCAACGGGTGCGGAAAATGTATCGTAAACAGGATAAACTGTTTTTCGTTTCACGGCGACTCCCCAGCCAGTGAACACTTGACGCACAAATTCCTACTTCGCTATTATTTATTTAATTGCATTATAACATAGAGTCTTGAAAAAACAATAGTTACATGTAATAATATTCAACAATGTTTTTTGGCGCCCTTCTCCCTGCAGAAAGGGTATTACCTGCTTTTTTCAGGAGACTTTTGCCCATGCGCAGAAAATTATTTTGTAAACAGCTGCTTTTTGCAGAAAAATCCGTCCGGAGCATTCTGCTGCTGGTTTCTGTCACGCTTTCTTTTGCTCTTTCCGGATGCTCAAAAGAAGAGATCTCTTCCCTGTCTCTTCCCTTTAAAGGTCCAACCCCGACACCTGTCCAGGTTAAAGAAAGAGTTTATATGGATGAATTCCAGGGCACCTTAAAAGGCTTCGACGGAAGCTGGATCCGTCTTGTGAAGGAGGATACCGATTATCTGTTTGATATTTCAGGAGCATCCAT
>CACZSO010000365.1 GCA_902783795.1 uncultured Eubacteriales bacterium | reverse complement strand
TCGAGACAGAATTATCTTCCACCTTCGGAAATTCAGCAATGCCCTTTCCCACGGCTGCTCCATTATATAGATAGGTACGTGACAGGGTTCCGTCTCCGGCGTCTGTTTCCTCGAACGTGACAACGGACTGTGTTCCCTTGGGAATACAGACGGTACCGCCGGAAATGACGCGGAAGTCAGAATTGGCAAGATCCGCCATTTCAAAACGATTGAATCCATATTCCAGAAGACGGATCGCCTGATCTTCAGTTTCACCGGAAACCCCGCGCATGATTGCCAGGATCAGGCGCATATCGTTTTTTTCGGCAGCGCATACCAGCACACTTCCGGATGCTTCCGTAAATCCTTCTTTTCCTCCGACACAGTAAGAGTAGTAGGAGGTGCTCCCCGGATCAACGAGCATAAACTTGTTGGTCAGATTTCTGGCTCCCCCGGAGAGATTGGTGGCGGGAATAGAATAATTCAGGGTCGAACAGATCTTCTGGTAGTTTTTGTCATTCAGAGCGGCCTGTGTGATCAGAGCCAGATCATGTGCAGTAGTATGCTGATCGGGATCGGGAAGGCCGGTCGGATTTGTGAACAGAGTATCTGTACAGCCGAGCAAAAGGGCTTTTTCGTTCATCATTTCCACAAAATGATCCACGGTCCCGCCCACATGCTCCGCTACCTGAAGGGCAATGTCGTTAGCGGAGGCGAGGGTGATGGCATACAGGCACTGTTCCATGGTAAAGATCTCACCTACCTGGGCGGATATATGGGCTCCGCCGTCGGTCACACCGGAAACACCGGTTGCCGTCATTTCCACTTCTTCTTCGGCGGTACTGTTATCGAGAGCCACCAGACAGGTCATGATTTTTACCGAACTGGAAGGAAATAAGACCTGGCTGCTGTTTTTCGAATAGAGAACTGTTCCCGTATTTTCTTCAAATAGAAGGGCTGCCTCGGAAGCGATCTCAGGTCCCGTGGGCCAGCCGGGAATGGCGTTTGTTATGATTCCGTCCGGAGAAGCAGCACTTTCGGCCGACGGATCCTGTACGGCGGGATCTTCATCGGATTCTGTACCGGAGCCTGTCTCCGGGACGGATGCAGCTGCTTCGGCATCTGCCTCATCTGTATCTTCGGACAGTTCCATCTGCTGTGTTTCGCCCGGAACCGGTACACTTGCTGTACATAGCACAGCGGCGATCACACCCGCCGCTATTAGTTTACTGATTTTCATATTAATGAACTCCTGTGGCTATATTTACATAATATTGTGAAATATAGTATATCACAACAATACCTTTCCTTGCAAAAAATATCCTATAATGTTACAATAACTTCATACTTTTTTTAAAGGTTACAAATGTTTAAACCTGGAGGCAGAACGAATGTTTAATCTGGACAGTCAGATGGGAAAGATCGAGTGGAACCGTCTGCTCAAAAATCTTTCGCCATATACGATCCGAAAAGGCCTTCTGTATCTCAAGCATTACGGCCCGAAAGAGTTCTGGATCCGCATACATGAACGATTTGAACCGGAAGAAATTCCTTATGATATATGGTACCCTGCTTACAGACCCGATTCCAGAACACTGGAGATACAGCGCAGAAAAAAGTTTAAAAATGCTCCTCTGATCAGTATTGCAGTACCGGCTTACCGGACCAGACCGAAATTTCTTGCACAGATGATCGAATCGCTGCGGAGCCAGACATATAGAAACTGGGAATTGTGTATCGTCAACGGAAGTCCGGATGATGCCGACATGGCTGAGGTACTGGACTTTTACCATACAAAGGATAAACGTGTAAAAATCAGAACGCTTGCCGGAAATCTGGGAATTGCCGGAAACACGAATGCGGCTTTTGATCTGACATCAGGGGAATTTGTCGCACTTCTGGACCATGATGATGTGCTGGCGCCAAATGCACTTTACGAAATTGTACAGGTTATTCTCGCTCATCCTCTCTGCGATATGATCTACACAGATGAAGACAAGGTTGATATGCAGCTCAAAGAGCATTTTCAGCCTCATCTGAAACCGGATTATAACCTGGACCTCCTAAGATCCAATAATTATATCTGTCATTTTCTGATCGTGCGCAGATCCCTGTTTGAGAGTGTCGGGAAATTTCATGTCGATATGGAAGGAGCGCAGGATTATGATTTTATCCTGCGCTGTGTAGAAGACGCCCGCCAGGTTATACATATACCTGAGATCCTTTATCACTGGCGCACCCACAGGGAGTCAACGGCAGATAATCCGACCTCCAAAATGTATGCCTATGAGGCCGGAAAAAGGGCGATCCAGGAGCACCTGAAGCGCAGTAATGTGGAGGGTGAAGTGATGGATACCCTGGATTTCGGATTCTATCGGGTCCATTATCCTGTAAAGGGAAAACCTCTGGTATCGATCATTATTCCGAACAAGGATGAGACGAATACACTCAGGTCCTGCATAGAATCCATATTTGAAAAAAGTACGTATCAGAACTTCGAGATTCTT
>CACZSO010000364.1 GCA_902783795.1 uncultured Eubacteriales bacterium | reverse complement strand
CTGTATGTCTGCGGCCTGGGTCTTTTCGATGCGTCTCTTAACGGTGAACGTCTGGGAAAGGAATACCTGACGCCTTACTGCAATAATTATGACGCCTGGGTCCAGGTGATCACTTTTGACGTAACGGATCAGATCAGAGGGCAGGACAATGAACTGAAGATCGCCCTGGGGAACGGCTGGTATAACGGCCGGTTCGGTTTTACCCCCACGAAAGAACCTTATTACGGTAAGGAAATGAAGCTGATCGCGGAACTTTGCATCCGTTATGAAGACGGGACAGAAGAAGTCATCGGTACAGATGAAAGCTGGGATGTCCTGCGGTCCAATATTACATTCTCAAACATTTATGACGGAGAACACCGGGATGATACCCTGGAGGAAGTGCCGGCAGAAAAAGCTGCTGTCACAGAAGCGCCGAAGGGGAAACTTAAGGACCGGCTGTCCCTGCCTGTCGTGATACGGGAAGAGCTTCCGGCTAAGGAACTCATCATTTCCCCGAAGGATGAAAAGATCATGGATCTGGGACAGAACATGGCCGGTTCCTTCCGCCTGCATGTCCATGGGGTAAAGGCCGGGGAAACCGTACATGTCCAGGTGGGCGAAGTGCTGCAGGACGGCTGTTTCTATAACGATAATCTAAGGACCGCAAAAGCAGAATATATCTACATTTCCGATGGTTCTGACATGATGCTGGAGCCGGAATTTACCTTCTACGGATACCGGTATGCTAAGGTGGAAGGTATCCCGGATCTTAAGGCCGGGGATTTTACCGGTCTGGTCATGTATTCGGATATGGATGAGATCGGGTCACTTAAGACTGGGCATGAAAAGATCGACCGGCTGATCCTGAACGCGGAATGGGGCAAACGCGGCAACTTTATAGATGTGCCTACAGATTGTCCGCAGCGGGATGAGAGGATGGGCTGGACTGGAGATGCTGAGGTCTTTTCTCCTACAGCCATGCTGCAGTCGGATGCCTACGCTTTTTACACCAAGTATCTATACGATATGGAGACAGAACAGGCTCAATATGAGGGTGGTGTGCCGGATGTGATCCCGGGCTTCGGTGTCTATAACGGCGGCACCTGTGCCTGGGGAGATGCCACTACTATTATTCCCTGGAATATGTATCAGAATACCGGGGACGGGACTATCCTGAAGACCCATTACCCGTATATGAAAGCCTGGGTGGATTTCATGAAGCGGACAGAAGGAGAGGATCATGGATACCTGAAAAAGTTCCATTACGGCGACTGGCTGGCGCTGGACGGCGATGGCGGTGTGGACAGCGTGAAGGGCGGGACGCCTGATGATTTCTGCGCCGCAGCCTATTATCTTTACAGCACCAGGATCGTGGCGGAAACAGCGAAGATCTTAGGGAAAGCTGATGAGGCCGCACAGTATGAAGAACTGGCAAAAGAGATCCTTTCCTACATTCAATATGAGTATTTTACACCCTCCGGCCGATGTGCCATCGACACGCAGACGGCCTATCTCTTATCTCTTTACCACCAGCTGGGAACAGATGAAGAAAGACTGGCGGAAGGTCTGGTCTCAAAGCTTAAAAAGAACGGAGGGAAACTGCAGACTGGATTTATAGGTACTCCGCTTTTACTGGAACTTTTGACAGAAAAGGGACAGGCGGATATGGCCTATAGCCTGCTTTTCAACGAGGAATTCCCGGGCTGGCTGTATGAAGTGAATCTGGGCGCCACCACCATCTGGGAGCGCTGGAATTCCATGCTGCCGGACGGCTCGGTCTCCTCTACCGGGATGAACAGCTTCAATCATTACAGTTATGGCGCGGTGGTGAGCTGGATCTATGAACGTTCTGCCGGCTTAAAGAGAGATCCGGACATCCCCGGCTTCAGGAAAGTGATCTTTGCCCCGGTCCCGGATTACCGTCTGGGCTTCGCAGATGTTTCCTATGATTCTCCGGCAGGCTTATGGAAGACAGGCTGGAAGGTCATTGATGCCACCCATATCAGCGTGACATTGACCGTTCCCTTCGGATGTACAGCCGATGTGATCCTGCCCTTTGCAAAAGCGGAACTATTTGCCTCAAAGGACAATGCTCTTTTCAAGGATACAGAAAACGGGGTATGCCATGCAGGACCGGGCGTGTATGAAGTAAGCTATGAAACATCCAGACCATTGAAAAAGATCTTTTCTGTGGACATGACGATAGGGGAACTGTTTGCAGAGCCTAAAGTCAGAGAGACACTGGAACGTAAATATCCTATGATCGCCCAGG
>CACZSO010000363.1 GCA_902783795.1 uncultured Eubacteriales bacterium | reverse complement strand
TTCCGTTAAGGAGGTCAGAAAGCCGGGCCAGGTCTTCCCGGTCATCCAGGAAGCTTTCCATATAGGCCAGGAAATACTGTTCTGCTTTTTCCTGTGAGAAGGTCAGCTTATCCTCAGGGGAAATGCTTTTCAGGATCTCATTGAACATCTTTTCCGTCAAAGTTCCTTTTTCAGCGAGATAAGTGCCGTAGTTCGGATGACATCCTAAAGATGCGGTGAGATAATAGGGCAGGGCATAGCCCCAGAAACGCCGCCGGTAAAACTCCGTCAGATACTCATCCATGATCTCCAGCATAGGCTGGATCCGGTATCCGGTGCCGAAATTTTCATTCATATAATCAGCAAAAAGCTCCAGACAGAGATTTCCTGCTCCGCGTCCCATGCCAAAGACACAGGCGTCGATGCAGATATCACGCGGAAGATCCAGGTCGATCAAAGCCTCCGCATTTCCAAAGGCCTGCTGCAGATTATTATGGGCGTGATAACAGAGCATGATCTGAGGATCGGCTGTCTCATGGATCAGATGGACATAATGAAGGAACTGTTTACGCTTGATGAGGCCGAAGGTGTCCACGATGGTAAAGCCATCCGGGGACAGAGCTTCGTATTTCTTCAGGCAGGAGATGAATTCTTCGTCTGAATACTGGTCCGTAGAGACCAGGTTGACGAAAAGCTTATAGCCCATTTTTTTTATATGGGCACAGTAAGGATAGGCTTCCTCGATCTTATGCTTTTTAAATATGACTCGGATGCCGTCCAGGCCCTGGGGCTTTCTTTCTGTGATGCAGGAAAGGGGCACCGGGGCCGTCATATCCAGCATGCTCACATAGGTGATGTCAGGGTCCCGGTCCTGAAGGACGCGGTCACAGGAAAGGGTATCCGGGAACATCGTCCGGTCAGGATCATAAGAAGACCCTTTGAGAAAACCGATCTCGATCATCTCTATGCCGGTGTTTTTAAGCTTTTTTAAAATGCCGTGTATCCCGTCTTCCGTAAAGCGCCAGTCATTGATATAGCCGCCGTCACGGAGAGTACAGTCTAACAGATGGACTTTTCCCATAGGTTTATCCTTCCTCATCGATGAGTGGGATGATCATAATTTTCTTCAGTTCTTCTCTGGGAAGGAACGGCGCCAGGTCTTCCAGAGGCGGGCTGACCAGAGTACCGTCTTCCAGTTTCTTTGTGGCGCTCTTTGGCTCCCAGACCTGGACAGTGTCCGTAAAGATCTCTGTAAATACCGGCCCCGGTGTTTCCAGTACCCGGTCCACCACCATCATCATCTCTTTATTACTGTGGGCCTCAAAATAGGGGTAGCCGAATGCCTGGGCGATCTTCCGGAAATCCGGGAAGGACAGATCTTTGGATTCCGGCCCGATGCCTACCTTGGTATGCTCGGAAAACAGATTAGTCTGGGTGATCCGGATGGAGTGATAGCCGTTATTATTGATCAGGAAGATCTTAATGGGCAGGCGGTTCGTCAAAATAGTCTGAAGCTCCTGCAGGTTCATCATGATGGAACCGTCGCCTTCTAAGCAGATGGTGGTCCGGCGGCCTCCGCCGATACAGGTGCCGATAGCTGCCGGCAGTCCGTAGCCCATAGAGGCGATAGCACTGTTATTTGCCATGCGGCTGCCTTTCTGGATCACATAGGTCTGGTTGCCGACCACACAGCAGGCGCCGTTAGAAACAGCGGTCAATGAATTCTCGGGAAGCCGGGAAGAGAGGTAGTGCACGAAAGCATAGACATTGGCGGTCTCCCCGTTCTCCTCCCAATGTTTCGGCAGGCAGACAGGGTATTCCTTTTTCCAGCGCTGACAGGTCTCGAGCCAGTCCGTACCGGTAAACAGTGTACCGGAAAGCCGGTCATTCAGCCGTGTTATGAAATCCTTTGCATCCGCCCATACCGGCAGGTCCACATGCAAGGTGTGTTTTTTCATCTCTGCCCGGTCGATATCTACCATGACAACTTTAGCTGCCCGGGCCCAGGTGTCATAATTATAGCCTACCTGGCGGATGGAGATGCGGGTGCCGATGGCCAGGATCAAGTCAGCGTTCTGGATGGCCCAGTTGCCGGGGCGGTCGCCCATATTGCCGGCACGGCCGCAGTATAAGGGATGCTCATCCTCGATCAGGTCCACCGCGTTCCAGTAAGTGACTACCGGGATGTTCAGTTTTTCCATAAGCTCTCGGAAAACCTGGTATCCGCCGGAAAGACGGATGCCATAGCCGGCATGGAAGACCGGTCGCTTCGCCTCTTTAAGAAGAGAAATGACCTGATCCAGGGTCTCTTTTGAGACTGCCGGAGGCAGATCTTTATCATCTTCAGCAGGATCGTAGCCGGGAAGATCATCCGTTTCAATAGTCATGCCCTGGTAATTTACCGGGATATCCACCCAGACAGGCCCCGGACGGCCGGTGGTGGCCAGATGCCAGGCTCTCTCCAGATGATAGCGGATAGTCAGGGGATCCTCGATCATGACCGCATATTTGGTCATGGGGGTCACAGATTTTACGATATCATATTCCTGGTCGCCTAAAGCGCGCAGAGGCAGACCATCGGTAAACTGCATACCGTAGCGGGCCGTAGTGTCATAACGTACCTGGCCGGACAGGATGAACATGGGGATGGAATCCAGCCATCCGCCTACGACACCGGTAAGGGCATTCGTCCCGCCGGGGCCGGTGGTGACACAGACCGCGGCGATCCGGTTATCCAGCCGGGCATAGGCTTCTGCGGCGATGGCACAGGCCTGTTCGTGGTGATTATACGTAACTTTCAGCCCCGGATGATGTCCCAGGGCATCATTTAAGTGCATGGCGCCGCCGCCCACTACACTGAATACATCCGTGACTCCATGGTCACATAAAAACTGAGCGGCGTAATCCGCTAATCTGATCTTCATTTTAGTAAGCTGTGCCTCCCGAAAGTTAATAATAGAAAGAGCTGTCTTATACAGATCCGGTAAAAAACAGGGTCTGGTTTTTCTAGATTATATCACAGGTGAGATGGAAATGTCCATTGTTTAGCGCTTGAAGATATGACCTTTTTATGTTATGGTTTATACAGGATTTTGCGGCCGGGTCATTCCCACATCTTAAAGACGGACCGGGTCATAAAGGAGTGTGAGATGAAAGATCTTACCATACAGGAGATCATAGCCAGGATACAGCCGGCTGACAGACAGGCCATGCAGGAAGCGAAGGAACATTGGCGGCATATCGGGAAGCCGCTGTATTCTTTAGGGAAGCTGGAAGATGCGGTGATCCGCCTGGCGGGGATCCGGAAGACTGCCGATGTACAGCTGAAAAAACGCCGGCTGGTGATCATGTGCGCAGATAATGGGGTGGTCAAAGAAGGCGTGAGCCAGACAGGTCAGGAAGTGACGGCCACGGTCACCGGAAATTTTAAAAAGGGCGTGAGTACCGTGGCACTTATGGCAGGTATGGCAGACTGTGAAGTGGTGCCGGTGGACATCGGGGTCGCTGTGGATGTAGAGGGTGTGACAGTCCCGGAGGATAAGGTCTCTTATGGTACCGAAGACTTTCTTCTACAGCCGGCCATGACACGTGAAGAAGCCCTGAAAGCCATCAATATCGGTATCCGGAAGGCAGAACAGGCGAAAATAGACGGCATGGATATCCTGCTTACCGGAGAGATGGGCATAGGAAATACGACCACTTCCAGTGCGGTGCTTTCTGTTATGCTGAAACGTTCTGTGGAAGAGATGACCGGCTACGGGGCCGGGTTATCTGATGAAGGGCTGCTAAGGAAGATCCGGGTCATTAAAGAAGGGATCGAAAAGCATCAGCCGGATAATACGGATCCGGTGGATGTCTTAAGAAAAGTAGGGGGCCTGGATATCGCAGGACTTATGGGACTGTGTCTGGGCGGTGCCATCTATCATATCCCGGTGCTTTTAGACGGACTGATCACCGGGGCTGCCGCTGTATTGGCGGTCAGTTTATGTCCGCTGGTGAAGGAATACCTGTTTGCCAGCCATGTTTCAAAAGAAAAGGCCGGCATGGCAGTTTTAGACGCCTTGGGCCTTTCGCCGCTCATTATAGCAGATATGTGTGTAGGTGAAGGCAGCGGGGCAGTTGCGGCCCTTCCGCTTCTGGATATGGGACTTCTGGTGTATCAGAAGATGGCGACCTTTGATGATATCAGGGTGGAAGAGTACGAAGATTTCAAGGCCTGAGATTGAAAAAAAGGCCGTTTTCCGCTATAATCAGGACAGGACAGATAAACAGGAGGGACAGGGGATTGAACCGCTATGACCTGGTGATTTTTGACTTTGACGGGACACTCATGAATACGAAGGAAGGCGTGACCGGGTCTGCCGGATATACGCTTAGGAAATATGGCCTTGCGGATCTTTCAGATAAGGAACTTGAAGTATTTATCGGTCCTCCCTTTAACGTCCAGATCGGAAGGATGTTTGACCTGACAGAAGAAAAGATCTGGGAGATAACGAATGATTTCCGGACACATTACAGTGAAGTAAATCTTTTGAAAGCTGACTATTATGACGGGATCCTGGAGACCATAGATGCATTGAGAGACCGGGGGATCAAGGTGGCGACGGGTACATATAAACGCTGCGACTATGCAGAGAAGATCTCCGAAGCCTACCATTTTACGGAACGCATGGATGCCATCGAAGGCTGTGATTTTGTGGGGAAACTGACAAAGACAGATATTATAAGAAACTGCATTGAAAAATGCGGGATCAGGGATCTTTCCCGGGTGCTTATGGTGGGAGATACCATGAATGATGCCTTGGGCGCGAAGGAGCTAGGCATCGATTTTGCCGGAGCTCTTTACGGGTTCGGCCTGCATACAGAAGAAGAAAAAGAAGAGTCCGGGGCTGTCTTTTTTATCAAGGCACCGGCGGAACTGCTGGAATATATTTAAGGATACACACTGTTAGAAAGGGTGTTTTATGGCTTTTACCCATCTGCATGTACATACAGAATACAGTCTGCTGGATGGTTCCTGCAAGATCAAAGAACTGGCCGCCCGGGCGAAAGAGCTGGGGTTTACCTCTCTTGCCATTACGGACCATGGGGTGATGTACGGTGTCATAGATTTTTACCGGGCTTGCCTTGCCGCAGGCATCAAGCCTGTTATTGGCTGCGAAGTCTATGTGGCACCCCGTTCCCGGCTGGACAGAGAGGTCAATGCACAGGACGACCGGTACCATCATCTCATCCTGCTGGCGGAGAATAATATCGGCTACCAGAATCTCATGAAGATCGTTTCCCAGGGATTCATCGACGGATTTTATTATAAGCCCCGGGTGGATAAGGAGATCCTCAGGAAATATCATGAAGGGATCATCGCTTTGAGCGCCTGTCTTGCAGGTGAAGTGCAGCGGTATCTTGCGAAAAACATGTATGAAGAGGCCAGGGATTCTGCCCTGGAATACCGGGACATTTTCGGGGAGGATAATTTCTTCCTGGAGCTGCAGGATCATGGGATCGAAGAGCAGAAGACTGTTAATACCGGCCTGATGCGGCTTAACCGTGATACCGGGATCCCCATGGTGGCTACCAACGATACCCACTATATCCGCAAGGAGGATGCGGAAGCTCATGAAGTGCTGCTCTGCATCCAGACACAGAAAAAAATGTCCGATCCTAACCGGATGCGGTTTGAAACAGAAGAGTTTTATCTGAAGTCCGAAGAAGAAATGCGGGCTTTATTCCCTTATGCAAAGGAAGCCTGTGATAATACCGCCCTGATCGCGGAGCGCTGCCAGGTGGAGATCGAATTCGGCGTTACGAAACTGCCCCATTTTGAAGTACCAGAAGGCATGACCTCCTATGAATATCTGGAAAAACTCTGCCGGGAGGGCTTTTTAAAACGGTATCCGGAGCCGGATAAGATGCTGGAGGACCGGCTTAAGTATGAGCTTTCTGTCATTCGTTCCATGGGATATGTGGATTATTTCCTGATCGTCTGGGACTTCATCCATTATGCCCGTTCCAAAGGCATACCGGTGGGTCCGGGCCGTGGATCCGGGGCAGGTTCTATCGTGGCGTATTCCCTGGAGATCACAAATATCGACCCTATCCGCTACCAGCTGCTGTTTGAGCGTTTCCTGAATCCGGAGCGTGTCTCCATGCCGGATATCGATGTGGATTTCTGTTTCGAAAGAAGATCGGAAGTCATCGATTATGTGGTGGAGAAATACGGCCGGGACGAGGTGGCACAGATCGTGACCTTTGGAACATTGCAGGCCAAAGGTGTTCTTAGAGATGTGGGCCGGGCACTGGATCTTTCCTATGCCTTCTGCGACCGGCTGGCTAAGGCGGTCCCTAACGAACTGAATATGACGCTGGATAAAGCCCTGAGGGAATCCCCGGATCTAAGGGAGCTGTATGAGGGCGATGAACAGGCCAGACGCTGCATCGACATGGGAAAGAAGCTGGAGGGACTCCCGCGCCATTCTTCCATGCATGCAGCCGGAGTGGTGATCTCTGAAAAGCCTATGACAGAATATGTACCCCTGTCCAGGACAGCTTCAGACTCACCGCTGACTACTCAGTTCACCATGACTACCATTGAAGAACTGGGCCTTCTTAAAATGGACTTCCTGGGCTTAAGGACATTGACGGTGATCGCTGATGCGGTGAAGAATATCCGTGAATCCAGGGGCGAAGATATTGACATCGATCATATCGATTTTGATGATACTGCGGTCTACCATTATATAGGCACCGGCGATTGCGACGGTATCTTCCAGCTGGAATCTTCCGGCATGAGGAGCTTCATGAAACGGCTCCAGCCGGACAGTATGGAGGATATCATCGCCGGTATTTCCCTGTACCGTCCGGGTCCCATGGACTTTATCGACCAGTACCTGGAAGGTAAGCGGAATGCTTCTTCCGTGCATTATGATACGCCGGAACTGGAACCTATCCTGAAACCCACTTATGGGTGTATCGTCTACCAGGAGCAGGTCATGCAGATCGTGCAGGAACTGGCCGGCTACACCTTGGGACGGGCGGACCTGGTGCGGCGTGCCATGTCAAAAAAGAAGCACGATGTGATGAATGCCGAGCGGCAGAATTTCGTGTACGGTAATGCAGAAGAGGGAGTGCCCGGCTGTGCGGCCCGGGGCGTCGATCCTAAGATCGCCGATAAGATCTTCGATGAAATGACAGCTTTTGCTTCCTATGCCTTCAATAAATCCCACGCGGCAGCCTATGCGGTGGTGGCTTATCAGACAGCCTGGCTTAAGTATTATTATCCGGAAGAATTCATGGCAGCGCTGATGACGTCCGTTATGGAAAATTCGGATAAGATCGCCTCCTATGTGAATGTCTGCCGGCAGATGAAGATATCCCTGATCCCGCCGGATATCAATACCGGAAGGGGTGAGTTCTCTGTGTATGAAGGCAAGATCCGCTACGGGCTGAATGCCATCAAAGGCATCGGCAGGGCGGTGGTCCAGGAGATCGTCAGGGAGCGGAACCAGAATGGATATTACACCTCACTTCAGGATTTTATGTCCCGGCTTTCCAACAGGGAAGTGAACAAAAAGACGGTGGAAAGCTTTATCAAATCCGGCGCTTTTGATTCCTTTGGTTATACCCGGAAGCAGCAGATGATGCATTATCCCACACTGCTGGACCAGGCTGAGCATGAAAAGAAGGATACGGTCTCCGGCCAGTTCTCCCTGTTCAACATGGAAGGGCTGCAGGATGATGTAAGAAAGCAGTTCGCGCCCCCTTATCCCCAGGTGGGAGAGTTTGAAAAACGGGAGCTCTTATACTTTGAAAAAGAAGTGCTGGGCATCTATATTTCCGGCCATCCGCTGGAAGCAGACGAGGATCTGCTTAAGAAAAATGTGACAGCCTATGCCAGCGATTTCCTGGTGGATGAAGAAGAGGGAAGAGCCAGGGTGACAGATGGCGAGCGGGTCACCATAGGCGGCATGATCACCCAGAAGACTGTAAAGACCACGAAAACAAACCAGCTCATGGCCTTCATTACATTGGAAGACCTTTCCGGCAGCGTGGAAGTGATCCTGTTCCCCAGAGATTATGAAAAGTACCGGATGTATCTGGAGGAAGATCAGAAGGTGTTGATAGCCGGCCGTGTCTCCATCGGCGATGATCCTGCCGGAAAGCTTGTAGCGGAAAAACTCACTCCTTTTGAGCAAGTGCCGAAAGAATTATGGTTCCAGTTTAAGGATAAGGCTGAATATGATGATAAGTTCGAAAAGGCCTTTAACGAGATCCGGGAACTGGACGGGAAGGATGATGTGGTCATCTATCTTTCTTCTACGAAGCAGGTAAAGCGCCTGCCCAAAAACTGTACGGTGGACGCGGAAAAGGCCGCGATCCAGGCAGGATATATCCTGGGCAGAGAGAATGTCCGGCTCTGGTATAAAAAGGCCTGATAAGGCGGCAGGACGCTGTCAGGCAAAATAAGTCAAAATAAAGCTTGACTTTTGAGAATGACTATAATATACTGTTTCACGTGCTTTTAAGAAGACATCGAGGCGTGGCTCAGTTTGGTAGAGCGCTGCGTTCGGGACGCAGAGGCCGCAGGTTCAAATCCTGTCGCCTCGACTTTTCTTAAAAACCAGACAGATAGGGGTATAGTTCAATGGTAGAGCAACGGTCTCCAAAACCGTAAATACGGGTTCGAATCCTGTTACCCCTGGACTTAAAAACAGACGGCAGAGTATGATTTCTGCCGTCTGTTTTTTACATAAAAATGTTCTGTCAAGGTTTTTGGATGGCTAGATCTCTTCCGGAGGGGCCTCCGGCGGATCACCGCTCAGGTCTTCTGTGATATCTTCATAACCATCTGATACATTCCTTCTTTCCAGCCAGGGCATCAGGTATTCACGATAGAGAATATCGATGACAGCGATGGCAGGGATGGCCAGCAGGATGCCTGCGAGGCCGAACATCCTTCCGCCTACGACGATGGCGATAAGGATCCACAGGCCGGAAATGCCTAAGGAGTTGCCGAAAAGCTTAGGCTTTAAGACATAACCGTCTACTGTCTGCAGGGTCAGGGTGAAGATCAGGAAGATCAAAGCATGCGAGGGTTTCACCATAAGAAGGATAAAACCGCCTAAAGCTGCGCCGATGATGGGACCGAAGGAAGGGATCAGGTTAAAAACAGCAACGATAAAGGAGATCAGGCCTATGTACTGCATGCCCGCTATGCTCATGAAAATAGCATTGACCACACCGATGATCAGGCTGTCCAGCACATTATAGACGATGTAACGGCTGCAGATCACATCGCAGCGCTTGATAAAAGCCGCGGATCTAACGTACTTTTTTTCTCCGAAGATAACTTTAAACAGGTGGGAAACACCGCTTTTCAAGTGCTCTTTTTCCGCAAGGAAATAAATGGAGAGGATGAAAGCGATGATCCATTCTGCCACTTCTTTTGCAGTGGAAACAGAAGTGGAAAGAATGGTGCTAAGGTTATCCTCGATATAGGAGATGATCCCGTTTATCATGTTCTCGGAAGAACTGATGATGGAGTCCACTTTCAGCGAATCCAGGGAAAAGCCGAAGCGGGAGAAGAACCCGATCAGGGAATCCATATAGGTCTCCAGATTATCCGCCAGAAGATTAATGCTTTCGATAAGCTGGGGGATCATCAGGGCCAGGATGAATACCAGGAACAAGACCACCAGCAGAAAGGCGGACAGATTTGACAGGACAGTCTTCAGTTTTTCCCGTTTTATCCGCCCGAATACCCGGGTCTTGAATAAATTCGCCAGGGGATTTACCACATAGGCCAGGATAACGCCGATGATGACCGGACGGAAAAAGTTGATGAAATGCCTTATGTATTTAACAATACTGGAAAGATGGGCAAGCAGTACATACAGGATCACAGCTATGCAGGCTGCCACCGCATAAGGAAACCATTCCATATCCTTAAGACGTTTATGCTTCATGGAGCCCTCCTTAGATAACATTTCTGTCTAGGATTATACCGTATTCTTCTATGCTTGTCTATCAGTAGTTGCAGGAGAGAGGCATAAAAATCAAGGCTTGTTTGCCGGTGATAATTCTGATATAATATGACTGTAGCTGATTCATGTTCCACAAACATAAAAAAGGAGTAACACCATGAAAGACGTTTTAAAAGCTATTGAAGAAAGAAGCTCCACCAGAGGATATAAGGAGGAAAAGATCACCAAAGAAGAACTGGAAGCTGTCATCAAAGCTGGTCTGCAGGCTCCTACAGCCGCTAACCGCCAGGAGATCTATTTCTCTGTGATCGAAGGGACGAATCCGTATCTTAAAGAGCTGCATGAAGACCTGTTAAAGGGCAGAGGCGGAAGCTCTGAGCATAATTTCTTCTATGAAGCCCCGTATCTTATTATCTTAAGCGGTCCCGAAGGCTTCTTCTGGAGTGCTGTGGATGCAGGTATCGCGGTAGAGAATATGGCACTGGCTGCTGAAGGCCTTGGCCTGGGTTCTCTCATTTTAGGCTGCATCAAAGATGTAATGACCGGTGAAAAGAAAGCATATTATAACAAAGCTTTTGGGATCCCCGAAGGGAATGTATACCAGGTAGCCTTCGCTGTAGGTTATAAAGCGGTAACAAAAGAACCGCATGAATACAGTGAAGAGAAGAATGTCACTTTTATCTGAAAATCATAAGTGATAGAGCAGGGCGCCCGGATCTTGCATCCGGGCCTTTGCTTGAAAGAACAGGAGTGTTAGATGAAGAAGCCGGAGCTTTTGGTCCCCGCAAATAATGTGGAAGTATTAAAAACAGCTGTGATCTATGGAGCAGATGCTGTGTATATCGGCGGGGAAGCCTATGGCTTAAGGGCAGGTGCGAAGAATGCTTCAGACGAAGAACTGCAGGAAGGCATCCGCTTTGCCCATGAACGGGGAAAGAAAGTTTACGTAACGGCCAATATCCTGGCGCATAACGAAGATTTTCCGGGGCTGAGGACTTATTTTGAGACCTTGAAAGAGATACAGCCGGATGCGCTGATCATCTCAGATCCCGGTGTCTTTATGACAGCAAAAGAAGTCTGCCCGGACATTGACATCCATATCTCTACCCAGGCGAATAATACGAATTACCAGACGTTTGCTTTCTGGCATGATTTAGGAGCAAAGCGGGTGGTGGCCGGCCGGGAACTGTCTCTTAAGGAACTGAAAGATATCAGGGACAATATTCCGGAAGACCTGGAGATAGAGACTTTTGTCCATGGGGCCATGTGTATTTCCTACTCGGGACGGTGCCTTCTGTCTAATTACCTGACAGGGCGTGATGCCAACAGGGGAGAGTGCACGCATCCCTGCCGCTGGAAATACAGTGTCATGGAAGAGACCCGGCCGGGAGAATATTTCCCGGTGTTTGAAAATGAACGGGGAACCTTTATTTTCAACTCCAAAGACCTGAATATGATCGAACATTTGAAGGAACTGGCCGCCACCGGCACAGATTCCCTTAAGATAGAAGGGCGTATGAAGACAGCCCTTTATGTGGCGACTGCCGCCAGGACTTACCGTCTGGCGCTGGATGATCTTTTTGAAGATCCGGCAAAGTACGAGGCGCGGCTTCCCTGGTATAAGGAAGAGCTTGGCAAGTGTACGAACCGGGAATTCACCACCGGCTTCTTCTTCGGAAAACCCGGAAAAGATGAACAGATCTATGACGGCGCCACGTATGTGACTACCCATATCTACATTGGCAGCACTGCAGGAACAGATGCTTCCGGACGTGCCGTATTTACACAGAAAAACAAATTCGAGAAGGGCGATGTGATAGAGATCATGAAGCCCTCCGGAGAGAATATAGAGACAGAAGTCCTGGATATCTTTAATGACCGGGGCGAAGAAATGGTGGCTGCAAGCCATGCAAGTGAGATCCTTCATGTGAGATTCAGTGTAATGCCTGAAATGTATGACATACTCCGCATGAAGAAGAAGGAGCAGCAGTGAGCAAAATTAGATCCGGCTTTGTATCCCTGGTAGGGCGGCCGAATGTGGGGAAATCCACCCTGATGAATCATCTGATAGGGCAGAAGATCGCCATTACCGCGAATAAACCCCAGACCACCAGAAACCGGATACAGACCGTATATACGGATAACAGAGGCCAGGTGATCTTTTTAGATACACCGGGTATCCACAAAGCAAAAAACAAGCTGGGGGAATACATGGTGTCGGAAGCGCTGAAGACGGTTTCCGATGCAGATGTGATCCTTTGGCTGGTGGAGCCGAAGGAATACATAGGCAATAATGAACATGAGATCGCTAAGGCACTGATGGATTCAAAGAAGCCGCTGATCCTGATCATCAATAAAGCAGACCTTTTTAAGAAGGATGAAGTGCTTGAGACAGAGGATGCCTTCAGGGAACTTTGTGAATTTAAAGAAGTGATCAGTATTTCCGCCCTTCGTTCCGTAAGGGTGGACGAAGTCATGAATGCTATCTTCCGGTATCTGCCGGAAGGACCGCTGTATTATGACGAAGATACATTGACGGATCAGCCGTTAAGGGAGATCGCAGCGGAGATCATCAGGGAAAAAGCCCTCCGGATGCTGAAGGATGAGATCCCTCACGGGATCGCTGTGGTCATGGATAAGATGTCCCAGCGGAAGACCGGGCTTTGGGACATAGAAGCCTCCGTGATCTGCGAGAAAGAATCTCATAAAGGCATCATTATCGGAAAAAACGGCCAGATGCTTAAGAAAATAGGGACCGAGGCCAGAAAAGATATAGAAAAGCTGGTGGAAGACCAGGTGAATCTGAAACTGTTCGTAAAGGTCAGAAAAGACTGGCGGGATAATGAGCTGCTCTTACGGACCTTCGGATATTCGGATGATAAGAAGTAAGGAAATAAAAAGCTTATGGCAGCAGAAATCATCGTAAACGGGATCATATTGTCCGGCATGCCCATAGGCGAAGCGGATAAGCGGGTGGTGATCCTGACAAAAGAAATGGGTCGGATGTCGGCGTTCGTGAGAGGAGCCAAAAGGATGACATCTCCCTTGGGCGCCCGGACACGGACCTTTGCTTTCGGGCAGTTTACACTGAGCCCGGGTAGGAATGCCTATACTGTGGCAAGGGCAGAGATCTCGGAGTATTTTGAAGACATTGTCAAAGATGTGGAGAAGACCGCTTATGGCTGCTATTTTCTGGAATTAGCCCAGGATTTTGCCCGGGAGAATACGGATGAAAGCGAACTCACAGAACTGGTCTATCGGACGTTGAAGGCTTTATCGGATGAACGGATAGCACACCAGCTGACCCGTCGGGTCTTTGAACTGAAGCTGCTTCAGATGAATGGTCTGAGTCCGGACCTTTCCGTTTGCTGCGTCTGCCGGAAGCCTTTGGTGGAAGGGCGGTTCAAGCCCTCTCTTATGCAGGCGGTCTGCACAGACTGTGAGCCGGAGGATAAGGGATTTTATTTATCCCGCAGTGCTTTATACGCCTATAATTTCATCCGGACCACACGCCTTCAGTCTCTTTACACCTTTGCGGTAAGGGACGATGTGCTCTCGCAGCTTTCCTATGTTTCAGACAGGATCCTGATGCATGTGTGGGACAGAGAACCGGAATCCAGAAAAATGCTGGAGGTTTTGATAAATTAGTGCTTGCTAAAATCCTGCATAACGGTTAAAATGAAGTTTTGTATAGACTATCTAATCTATAGACGGGAGTTTGGTTATGAAAAAAGTTATGATCACTGTTTTTCTTATCCTTGGGCTGGTCCTCGTGGCGGCCTGCGGAAAAGAACCGGAAGGTTCTGATACAGAACCCGGTATCAGCAGTCAGGATTCCTCCGGCACCAGCAAGGATTCCAGAAGAGAAACAGAACCGGAAGTGGATACTTTCGGAAATACAACGAACGGCATCTACCTGACCTCTAAACTGGAGATCAGGGACTGCACTTTGTATGATTTCGATACATCGAAGTATGATGCGAAAGAATATGAAGGATTTCTGGAGGAAGAGCTGGCAGAATATAATGCTGCCCATCCCTATCCTGATGAAAAGGGAAAAAAGGTCAATGCCATTGAAGTGGAGACGTGCTCAGTCTCTAAAAATGTCCTGACCCAGATCCTGAAATATTATGATGCGGCAGACTTCCTGGAATATAATAAGTCGGAGCTGCAGAAACGGTCCGGAAGCATTCTGAAAGCCGGGACGCTTCTGTCGCCTGACAGCGCCCTTTCTTCTATGGAATTCGTGGATCCTTCAGGAAAAGCCGTGGATATCAGCGGCTGGACCGGAGAGAGCAAGGGCGGTTCCTACCGTTATATGATCTGTGATATCAAGGCAGTGCTGTATGGAGAAGGCAAGGTCGTGGCTTATTCCAAAGGGGCCGTTTATACGAAAGACCTGAACTGCATCAACTCTGCAGGCGGTAAGAAAGTAGCGATCATTTTCAAATGATCATTGACATAGTGTAAGGAGAAACTGATATGGAAAAAAGCATGGAGAAGATCGTAGCACTCTGTAAATCCCGGGGCTTTATCTACCCTGGTTCAGAGATCTATGGCGGTCTGGCAAATACCTGGGATTACGGGAACTTGGGCGTGGAGCTTAAGAATAATGTGAAAAAAGCCTGGTGGCAGAAGTTTGTGCAGGAATCCCCCTTTAATGTGGGTGTGGACTGCGCGATCCTGATGAATCCCCAGGTCTGGGTGGCTTCCGGTCATGTGGGAGGCTTTGCGGATCCGCTGTTAGACTGCAAGGAGTGCAAGGAACGTTTCCGTGCTGATAAACTGATCGAAGACTATATGAATGAAAAGGGCATTGCCCCTGAAAAACCGCTGGATGCCTGGTCTCATGAAGAGATGAAGGCTTACATCGACGCGGAGAATATTCCGTGTCCCACCTGCGGGTCTCATAATTTTACCGACATCCGTCAGTTCAACCTGATGTTCAAGACCTTCCAGGGTGTTACTGAAGATGCGAAGAATACCGTATATCTGCGGCCTGAGACTGCCCAGGGCATTTTCGTGAACTTTAAGAATGTCCAGCGTACTTCCCGGAAAAAACTGCCTTTTGGCATCGGCCAGATCGGCAAGGCTTTCCGGAATGAGATCACGCCCGGCAACTTCACTTTCCGTACCAGGGAATTCGAGCAGATGGAGCTGGAATTCTTCTGCAAGCCCGGAACAGATCTGGAGTGGTTCTCCTACTGGCGTCAGTTCTGCATCGACTGGCTGAAGACCTTAGGCATGAAGGAGGATGAGCTTCGGGCCCGGGACCATGATCCGGAAGAGCTGGTATTCTACTCCAAGGGCACCACGGATCTGGAATTCCTGTTCCCCTTCGGCTGGGGCGAACTCTGGGGTATTGCTGACAGGACGGATTATGACCTGACCCAGCATCAGAACACCTCCGGCCAGGATATGACCTATTATGACGATGATACAAAGGAGAAATTCATCCCTTACGTGGTGGAGCCCTCCTTAGGTGCTGACCGTGTGGTACTGGCTTTCCTGTGTTCTGCCTATGATGAAGAAGAAGTGGGAGAGAACGATGTCCGTACCGTCATGCATTTCCATCCGGCCCTGGCACCGGTAAAGGCGGCTGTGTTCCCGCTTTCCAAGAAGCTGAATGAGAAGGCAGAAGCCCTGTATCAGGAACTTTCCAAATATTTCAACTGCGAATTTGATGACAGGGGTTCTATCGGAAAGCGCTACAGAAGACAGGATGAGATCGGCACACCCTGGTGTATCACCTATGACTTTGATTCAGAAGAAGATGGCTGCGTCACCGTCCGTGACCGTGATACTATGGAGCAGGAACGTGTCAGGATCGATGAGTTAAAGGATTACATCAGAGACCGGCTGGTCTGGTAATCATTTCATAAATACTTAGAAAATGCCGGGCGGGTCCAGAGACCCGCCCGGCTTCATTTATAAAAAGATCACATCCATCCGCCGTCAAATTTAATGACAGCCCCGGTCAGGTATTCCGGCGCACTGATAAGAAGGGAGACCATTTCGGCCACTTCTTCTGCCTTTCCCATACGGCCTGCCGGGATCTCTGATATAAGTACCTGCTTTTCTTCTTCATCCAACAGGTCATTCATAGCCGTATCGATGGCGCCTAAAGAGAGAGCATTGACCTGGATGTGAGAGGGGGCCAGTTCCTTGGCCAGAGCCTTGGTAAAGGCTTCGATGCCGCCTTTGGCTGCAGAATATTCCACTTCACAGGAAGCACCGAAAGAACCCCAGACAGAAGATAGATTCAGGATCCTTCCCCGCTTCTTTTTAAGCATCAGCCGGGCAGCCTCTTTTGAACAGCGGATACAGGACAGAAGGTCTGTGTTCATAACTCGAAGCAGGTTATCATCATCAGAATCCTGGAAAAGCCGGATGTCAGCGATGCCGGCGGCATTGATCAGCACATCGGGAACAGCAAATTCCTTTTCTGCCAGAGAAAAGAGACGCCTGACCTCATCTTCCCGGGAAAGATCCCCTGTAAACAGGGTGATGCCGGGTAAGTCCCGGAGTTTTTCCGGATGACGGAAACAGCAGGCGATGATCCGGTCCTGTTCGTTGTACAGTTTTTTTGCAATGGCCAGACCGATGCCTCCGGAAGCACCGGTTATGATCACTTTTCGGTTCATAGATCTATTCCTTTCATCTGCCAGAGGGCTTATTTGTTAAGAACTCTGTCCGTTTTTCTTTTTTATTATAAGAAAAGAATTTCCTTAAGTAAAGCCTGAAAATGTTACAAAAATGTTATAAGATGAAAAAAACAGGACAAATATTACCCTGGAAATGAAGCAGATAATGAAGAAAATATCATCTGAAAACCGCATAAAACAAGACTTTTTTAGATTTTTAAGAAATATGGCAGATTCATTCTTCGTTCAAAATTTTTTAACAATTTAATGCTATTATTTTCGAGAACAGCATTGACAAACTGAAAAGATGTGTTATAATACAGAGGTGTAATAAATTTGTAACAATTATTAAACCTTTGAGTAATAAAGTGGGAATGATGAAAAAATACTTTAAGCAGACAATTGCATTACTTATCGCGGCAGTACTTTTCGGTACTTCTTCACCGGCAGCATTTACCTATGATGAGCTGGATTCCAAGACAGCTGTAGCCGGTGCATCGGTGGCGCTTTCCCGTTATCTCGAAAATAATAAAGATGCGGCGAATGTCCTGAAGATGCTCCTTCCTACGGTGGAAAATACAGCGGTCTTCAGAGATAAAGGCGCTGTTGATCCGGCTGAAGCCGAAGGAGAAATCCTGTATAAGGAGACAAAGACTGGCCTGGTCCATGTGGATTATTCTCTGAATATCCGCGCCTTGCCCACTACCATGTCTGATGTGGTAGCCGTGACCGGCGATATGTCTGAACTTGCTGTTATAGGTGAAAGGACCACCGGCGGACGTCTCTGGTATAAGGTCACTCTGTATGGCGAGACCGGTTATGCACTGTCTGATTTCATCGAACTCAGCAAGGATCCGGAGGAAGCAGAAGATGAGAAGGAAACGGAAGCTTCGTCAGAAGCTGAAGAGACCCAGCCGTCTTCCTTAGAAGAAACTGCTGAGAGCATCAGTGAGACTGAAGCCGAAACATCGGCGGAAGAGACTGTACCGGCAACTACAGTGCCTGAAACCACGCAGACTCCGGAAGAGACGGTACCTCAGGCCAGCGGCCTTCCGAAAGATTTTGCCATCCCCGGACAGGATCTGAATGCTGTTTCCGGTGATGTGGCCGATATGCTGCTTTATTATGCGGCAGAAGTCCGTTACTGCCTGGGTGACACCTATGCTGCAGTACAGGCTGAAAATAATCCCACTCGTCTGTTCTCAGTGGTGGTCTACGTCTGTGACTGCCTGCAGCGGGTGATCGATATTGCTTCTGAGCAGGGATTAAGCGCGACAAAGGCTGCTGCATCTAATGCTTTGGCACAGGTCAATGAGACCAGGGCTTCCTTAAGCGCCATGAGCGGCCGGTCTGAGGCTGAAATGTTCGCAGAGATCAATGCAGAAGCCCAGGCTAAGATCGATGAAGAAAACCGCCGTCTGGAGCAGGAGGCCGCAGAAGCTGAAGCCGCCAGAAGACAGGCAGAAGCAGAACGTATAGCCGCTGAACAGGAAGCAGAAAGAAGGCGCCAGGAAGCTGAACAGGCTAGACTGGAAGCTGAAGAAAGAGCCCGCCGGGAAGAAGAAGCCAGAAGGCAGGCAGAGGAAGAAAGAAGACAGCAGGAGATCGCCGCTTCTTTAGCAGCGGAACAGGAAGCAGCACAGCAGGCTGAAACTGAACCGGCTGTTCCGGAAAATGGCGGGGCCGATGATGCAGCCAGAAGGGCTGAAGAATTAGAAGCTGCCGCACAGCAGGCGGAACAGGAAGCAGCGGACAGGAGAGCGGAAGAAGAGGCCGCCCGCCAGGAAGCTGAAAATGCCCAGGCTAATGCCGCCCTTGCTGCACAGTGTGCTTCTGTAATGGTCGTACCGCCTCGTAAAGAAGGCATGAATTATAATGCAGCCGGCCTGGCTATCGTTGCACAGGCGGAACCTTTTACCGGATGGCTGCCCTATGTATGGGGCGGGACCAGCCTGGAGTCTGGATGTGACTGCTCCGGTTTTGCCATGCTGATCTATGCCAGATGCGGCCTGGTCTCACAGGCTTGGGCTGCGAACCATGGCAATTATTACTCAGGCTCCTTAAGGGGCATAGGCGCAGCAGTCGGCGTAGCTGATATGCAGCCTGGCGATATGATCTGTTATGAAGGCCATGTCGCGATCTACTGGGGCGTGGATGCAGCCGGTAATCACCGTGTGATCCATGAAGCCGCAGCAGGAAGAACTGTCGAGATCGGTTATGTAAACTTCGACAGAATTATTACAGTAAGGAGACTTTACTGAAACCCCTGATGAACTTTTTCTGTTCTTTATTATAGCAGTACTAAAGCTGCCTTGTCTTGCGGCAGAAAAAGCACAGGTCATGGGGCGTAAAGATGTTATATGAAGAAGAAGCTGATAGCTTTAATATTTATCGTTTTCATGACAGTCGCGCTGGGAAGCCTGGCTTCCCGGGCGACTTCTTTTGACAATATTGACGCCAGGACCGCTTTCGGCGGAGCCTCCCTGGCCTTAAGACGCTATTTTGAAGCGAATCCGGATGCAGCCGAACAGCTGATGAACCGGCTTTCTCCTATCAAGGAGAATGCAGATAAATACAGGATCGATAACGGTACAGATGCCCCGGAGGCAGATGTGGAGACCCTGTATGAAAAACGGGTGATCGGCGTTGTGAATGTAGAATCCTCCCTGAACGTCAGGGCGTCTTCCACCATGCTGTCGGATGTGGTGGCTCATGAATACCGCGGCATGGAGATCTATGTCATCGGTGAGCGCATATCCAACAGTACCCTTTGGTATAAGGTCTATATCAACGGGATGGAAGGCTACATCATGGGCAAATATGTGGTATTCGGTGATGAGGCGGCTGCCTTTAAGCAGCTGGTCCATGAAGAATACAGGGATAACACGCCTATTCCGGAAGCTGTCAAGTGGGGTGAGGATTTCGCCTCCCTGCCTGACGAAGCAAAACAGCGCTTTAAGAATTATGCCGCAGAAGTGAATTACGTGCTGAAAGAAGCTTTCCCGAACGCACAGGAATCCGGCTCCTACTTAGGTATGTATACGGTCCTGGTCTATGCACTGGAAAACTACAGCTACCTTTCAGACATCTGTGACCAGTATAACCTGGCGGAAACATCGTCCATTATCCGCAACCAGGTATGGACGATAGAGCTGAACCGTGAGCGTCTTTCCCACGAGTCTGATACCTCATTTGATGAGTTTAACCAGCAGATGGCGGAAGAAGCGGAGCGGAAGGCCAGAGAAGCCAGAGAAGAAGCAGAGCGTAAGGAACGGGAAGAGCGGGAAGCAGCAGAAGCAGCGGAACGGGCTTACCGGGCATCTATGACATACCAGATCCCGAACTTTGCAGCCCAGTACGTCAATGTACTGCCATATGCCTGGGGCTGTGCCAGCCTTCAGTATGGCGCTGACTGCAGCGGCTTTGTATCCCAGGTCTATGCACACTTTGGCCTGATCGATCAGTATGCGGCGAATTCTCATGCTTATGATTCCACGACCCTGCGGTCCTTAGGATATGCAGTGGCGCTGGAGAACATCCAGCCGGGCGATATGGTCTGCTATAACGGCCATGTAGCCATTTATTACGGCAACGGTGTAATCGTCCATGCCCCCAGTCCCGGCAAGAGAGTTTCCTTCGGAAGCCTGTACATTGCCCCCATCATAGCGGTCAGAAGACTTTACTGATGATCTTTTCCCGGCGCTTCGCTGGCAGCATAAGAAACGCCGGGAATCATTTTTACGATAATTCGACTACAGAGGAACAACATGGTTTTTTCCAGTCTCCTGTTTGTGTTTGCGTTTCTGGTTCCTCAGCTTGCACTTTACTTCCTGATAAGAAATACGAAAGCCCGGAATATCATCCTGTTATTTTTCTCGCTGATATTCTATGCTTTCGGCGGCCCGAAATTTGTGATCCTTCTGGTCGGGGAAGCTTTTGTCAGCTGGTTTACCGCTAAGAGGATCGGCAAAACAGCATTTCCTGAAATGAAAAAAAGATGGCTGATCGTGGAGCTTGTCTTCATGCTCAGCCTTCTTGGCGTGTTTAAATACCTGGGCTTTTTCCTGGATAATATCCGGTTCTTTACCGGCTGGCCGGAGACGGTGCCCCAGATCATCCTGCCCATCGGCATCTCTTTCTATACCTTCCAGCTGATCTCTTATGTGATCGATGTCTACCGCGGCGACGTGGAGGCCCAGCCGGCTTACTGGAAGGTGCTTCTGTATGCCTCCCTGTTCCATCAGTGTATTGCCGGTCCCATCGTCCGGTATCAGACAGTGGCGGCGGAGATCGAAGACAGGAAGATCACCCTTAATGATGTGACAGAAGGTGTGCGCCGTTTTTCGGTAGGACTTGCGAAGAAAGCCATCCTGGCTAACGGATGCGCGGATATTGCCGACAAACTGCTGCCGGAAGCCGCCGGGGCATTGGTCAATGTTTCTTCTTTGTCCATGTGGCTGGGTATGCTGGCTTATATGCTCCAGATCTATCTGGACTTCTCTGCTTACTCAGATATGGCCATCGGCATGGGACGCATGGTCGGTTTCCATTATCTGGAAAACTTTGACTATCCTTATTCAGCCCATACGGTCCAGGGTTTCTGGCGGAAGTGGCATATTTCCCTGTCTACGTTCTTCCGTGACTATGTTTATATCCCCCTGGGCGGCAGCCGGAAAGGCACCGGCAGGACTATTTTCAATATGCTCATCGTCTGGTTCCTGACGGGTATGTGGCATGGCGCTTCCTGGAACTTCATTCTCTGGGGTCTGTACTTTTTCATTTTCCTCACCCTGGAACGGCTGTTCCTTTCGAAACTGCTGGAAAAGAACCTGTTTACGAGGATCATCGGTCATGTATATACATTGATCGTGGTCTATTTCGGCTGGGTCCTGTTCCGCTTTACGGATATTAATAATGTATTTGAAACAGTGAAGGGGCTGTGTTTCTCCGGCCATGCCCTGTATGGCATCGAGACAGAATCAGCGCTTTTAAATAAGGTGTTTTTCCTGGCGCTGGCTATCATCGCCTGCTTCCCCCTGGGGAAGGTCATCGAGGCAGTCTTGCATAAAGCGGCAGATAAACATGACGGCATCCTTCTGCACATGGTCAATATCATTGATGCCTTTACCCCTGCTTTGTTAGTGATCCTTTCGGTGCTTGCACTGGTAGGCAACAGCTATAATCCGTTTTTATACTTCAGGTTTTAAGAGGTTCCTATGGATAATTACAACGGAAATAAAACAGAAGAGAAGAACCGGACGTACAAGGTCATTACTTGTATGCTGTTTGCTGCTGTCATGATCACGGGCTGCATCCTGGGTTTTATGCTGCCGTTCCGGCCTGCTGTATCCGAATATGAAAAGCGGGATCTGGAGAAGTTCCCGAAATTTTCCTGGGATTCACTGATCGAGGGAGGCTATACAGACGGCATCAGCACCTGGTATTCAGATACGTTCCCCTACCGTGATACTCTGATCATGGCTGACCGGTCAGTAAAGACTTTATACGGCCTGAATGCGGACGCCGTGGAAAATATGGCGGAAGGTGACGATATCCCTGACTTCCCGTCAGCGCCTTCAACACCGGATGAAGCCTCAGTCCCGGATAATGCGGAGCCATCTCAGACGAAGGAAACAGCATCGGCGGAGACCCCATCGTCTGAAATCTCAACCGATGTGACGGAGAGCGTTTCCACTGATGAAGGATCTTCAGAGACAGCTGAGACTACGAAAGAGCCTCGTACCACAGAATATGTGGACGGCGATGAGCTTTACCGGATGAATCCTCAGGAAGCCGGCAATGTTAATCTGAAGGATATGGTGGGCTACTGTGTTTATGGCTTTAACCTGAAAGCCGCTAATATCTACAGTGAGACTGTGGCAGAGACACAGAAACTGCTTCCGGACACCCAGGTCTACGACATCCTGATCCCGAATAACTCTGCAGTTCTTTTAGATGAAGGGACAAAAAAAGAATGGCGTCTTTCCAATGAGGATAAGGCTATCAAGTACTTTTATAATTATATCATGTCCCTGGATGATAAGGTGGTCTGCATCCCCATCCTGGATGCTTTGATCAGTCATAATACAGAATATCTGTATTTTAAGACAGACCATCACTGGACGCAGCTGGGCGCTTATTATACGCTTTTGGAATTCCTGAAGGAAAAGGGCTGGGAAGCCCATGAGATCAGCGAATATACGGAAATCGTCATGGAGAACTTCCTGGGGTCCTATTATTCCTCCAATGGTTACTCGCAGCTTAAGAACAACCCGGATACCGTATATGCGTATGAACCCCTGACTACGAACCAGTTTGAGTTCTATGATACCTCTCAGGGCAGATGGAGGCAGGGAAAGATCGTCCGTGACCTTTCTTCTGTAGCGCCTACCCAGAAGTATCAGGCATTTATCTACGGCGACTGTCCCATCGAGTATATCAGAAATGCGGAGCTGGGAACAGGCCGGTCCTGTATGGTGGTGAAGGAATCCTTCGGCAATACCTTTATACCCTTCCTTGCGGATTATTATGATAAGGTGATCGTCATCGATTATCGTGGCTACAAGGAAAGCATCATTGCCCTGGCAGAAGAAGAGGGTATAGATGATATCATTTTCATCAATAACCTGGAAGCTATTTCAGATACGAATACCATGAATGTGATGAAGTCCATCTGCCAGCCTCCGGCGCTTCAGGAAGCTTCTGAAACATTGGAAGAAGCAGGGACCACAAAAAGTGAATAAAACAGACAGAACAGCGCCCCGGAAACTCCGGGGCGCCGCCTTTTTAAATTATATTGTTCCTGCCTGATCAATATTCAGGCTCGATGAGTCCGTAGTAGCCGTCTTTTCTTCGGTAGACCACACTTACCAGGTCTGTTTCCGAATTATAGAAAACATAGAAATTATGTCCCAGCATATCCATCTGGAAGCAGGCTTCCTCCGGATCCATCGGTTTGATCGCGAATTTCTTTGACTTCACGATCTTTATGGCTTCATCTTCCTCGACATCCCAGTCGCTTTGATCCTCGGTAAAGAAAGATGAAAATGATGGCGCATTCTGATAACGGTCAATAAGTTTTTTACGGTTTTTCTTCAGCTGGCGCTCAACGACTTCCTGAAGGTTGTCAATGGCAGTATACATATCTGTATTTGTTTCTTCCGCGCGGATAGTGGTGCCTTTCATGGGAATGGTGACTTCCACTTTTTTATTTTTTTTGGTCTTGGAGAGCGACACATGGATCTCCGTGTCGTCACTAAAGAACTTGCTGAACTTGGCAAACCTTTTTTCAACATAAGCTCTCAGATCATCTGTTACGTCAATGTTCTTTCCGGTGATCTTATATTCCATCGTTCACACTCCTTTTCCCCGGAGTTATTTAGCTATACTCCGGCTGCTTAAATCATAGCACAATGTTATCTGAAAAGCAATAAAATATCGGGAATAAATATGAATTTATTGTGAAAACTGCCCAATCATACCGAGCTCTATCCCTTGATGCAGGCTTCAGACCAGGCTGAGAGCCTTTCTCAGGCTTTCAGAGGTCAAGCCATAAGAAATTCACTTTTATTTCATAATTTCCTGTGTCATTTCTGAGGCTTTTGAAGTATAATAGAAAGGTAAAGGTTTAAACTGCAGTTTTTTTAGGAGACCTGAAAATGAGTACCATTCGCGAAATGATGGAGGAAAGAGAATACCGGGACTTAAGTCCTTATGCTTCCCATTCGGACAGATCCCTGGGAAGGGACAGGGAAGAAGAACCCT
Source organism: uncultured Eubacteriales bacterium (assembly GCA_902783795.1). Taxonomy (GTDB): domain Bacteria; phylum Bacillota; class Clostridia; order Lachnospirales; family Lachnospiraceae; genus UBA1267. The sequence continues at coordinate 3,608 of CACZSO010000363.1, read as the reverse complement.
GTGATGTCCGGACCTGCTTCCAGCGTGACAGGGACAGGATCCTTCATTCTAAATCCTTCCGGAGACTGAAAAATAAGACTCAGGTCTTCTTAAAACCTGAAGATGATCATTACAGGACCAGGCTCACCCATACCCTGGAAGTGTCCCAGATCGCCAGGACCATAGCCAAGGCCCTGCTTTTGAATGAGGACCTGACAGAGGCTATCGCCCTGGGCCATGACCTGGGCCATACACCCTATGGTCATGCAGGGGAAAACGCGCTGGATGATCTATTAAAGGAGTGCGGGCTCGAAGGTTTCCAGCATGCGAAACAGTCTGTCCGTGTGGTGCAGGTCCTGGAAAAAGAAGGTATGGGCCTGAATCTGACAAAAGAGACAGTGGACGGCATTCTGAACCACGGCACGGAGAATATGCCTTTTACATTGGAGGGCAGGGTGGTCCGGCTGTCAGATAAGATCGCCTATGTAAATCATGACATTGACGATGCCATCCGCGCCGGTGTTCTGAAGGATGAGGATCTTCCTTCGGAATATACGGAAGTGCTGGGCCATACCGTGAAAGAGAGGCTGAACCGTATGGTGCATGATGTGATCGAGAACAGCAGCGGCCTTAAGGATATCCGCATGTCTGACGAAGTCTTTGAGGCAGTCTACGGCCTCAGATCCTTTATGTTCGACCATGTCTATTATTCAGAAAGCGTTGAAAAGGAAAAAGAAAAAGCGACACATGTGCTGAAAGCCTTATTTCATTATTATATGAAGCATCCGGAACTGATCCCGGCCTCATATCTCAAACGGCTTAAGACAGATCCGGCAGAGATCGTGACAGCAGATTATCTTTCCGGCATGACAGACCAGTACGCGGTGCAGAAGTATACAGAGATATTCGTTCCCTGAAGGAGACAGGATGTATTATTCTGATGAAATTATAGAACAGGTAAGGGCAGCGAACCCGGTGGTGGACGTCATCGGGCAGTATGTGCAGCTGCAGAAAAAAGGCGCCAACTATTTCGGCCTGTGCCCTTTCCACAATGAAAAATCCCCCTCCTTTTCAGTCTCGCCCTCGAAGCAGATGTATTACTGTTTCGGCTGCGGAGCCGGCGGCAATGTATTGACCTTCATTATGGAGTATGAGAATTACACCTTCCAGGAGGCAGTCAAAACATTGGCGGACCGGGCAGGCATCGCCCTTCCGGAGGAAGAATACACCCCGGAAAGACAGAAAGAAAAGGACCTCAGGACCCAGCTTATGACCATGCATAAGGATGCGGCGGTCTTTTACGTCCATTCCCTGAAAAGGCCGGAAGGCGCCCCGGGTCTTGCTTATTTAAGAAAGCGGGGCATCAGTGATGAGATGATCCGTTCCTTCGGTCTAGGATATGCCGGCAGCCGGCCGGATACTTTGTACCGGTATCTGAAACAAAAAGGGTACAGCGATGAGATCTTAAGGGAATCCGGCCTGGTGACTTTCCGGGAAAAAGGGGTGACAGATAAGTTCTGGAACCGGGTCATGTTCCCTATCATGGACGCCAACAGCCGGGTCATAGGCTTCGGCGGCCGGGTCATGGGGAGCGGTGAGCCGAAGTACTTAAATTCTCCGGAGACCCGGATCTTTGATAAATCCCGGAACCTGTACGGACTGAACGCAGCCAGACGCAGCCGTGAAAAGTATATGCTGGTCTGCGAGGGCTACATGGATGTGATCACCCTGCACCAGTATGGATTCACGAATGCTGTGGCCTCCTTAGGAACAGCGTTTACTTCCCAGCACGGCATGTTGCTGAAGCGTTATACCGATGAAGTGATATTGACCTTTGATTCGGATGATGCCGGGCAGAAGGCGGCCATCCGGGCTATCCCGGTGCTGAAAGAAGCAGGACTTAAGATCCGGGTGCTGAATATGTCGCCCCATAAGGATCCGGATGAATTTTTAAGGGCGCTGGGGCCGGAAGAATACCGGAAACGCATCGAAAAGGCAGAGAACTCCTTCCTGTTTGAGATCCGGGTGCTTAAAAAAGATTATGATTTTTCGGATCCGGAAGATAAGGCCGCATTCTTCAATGAAACGGCCAGACGGATCGCCGGGTTCTCTAATGAGATCGAAAGAAATACCTATGCTGAGGCGGTGTCCTCCTTATATGGCATCTCCTACAATGTACTAAAGGAGCAGATCTCCATTATCGGAAACCAGGGACCGTTAAGGACGGCGGCGGAAGAGAATACCCGGCCGAAGAGCAGCGTGAAAAAGCTGAGATCCGCTGAATATGGGCTGAAAGAGGCAGAAAAACTGATCCTGACGGATATCTGCACTGACCCGGCCCTCTTTGCCAAGATCAGCAAAATCCTGGCTTCTGATGACTTTTCAGAAGGACTGGGCCGTGAGACTGCCGATATCGTGTTCAAACAGCTGGAAGCTGGAAAACCGGATCCGGCCAAAGTCCTGGATCACTTTATCGATACGGATCAGTACCGGGAAGTGTCGGAGCTGTTTGCTTCCTCCTACGCAGATACATTGTCTGAAGAAGAACACGCCCAGGCCCTTAAGGAAGCTGTCCTTAGGGTCAGGAACCAGAGCCTGGACAGAAAGATCAATGTCTGTACAGATCCGAATGAACTTATGGAGCTTCTGAGAGAAAAGAAAGAACTGGCGGATATCCGGCCGGATTTCCTTTCGTAACTTTTTATGAGACAGTTCGGTTATTAATATAAAAGTGACCTGGATACCGGAAAGGAAGGCAGTTTTGCAGCTATCGAAGCGGCTTCTTACAATTAAAGACATGATCCTTCCCTGCCGGTGCCTGGCTGATATCGGGACAGATCACGCTTTCATCCCCATTATCTGTGCAAAGGAAGAAAAGGTAAAGACCGCTATAGCTTCCGATGTGCGGGAGGGCCCCCTTCTTATAGCCCGGGGTCATATCGCCGGACATAAACTGGAAGATAGGATCCAGGTGCGTCTGGGGGATGGCCTGTCCGTGCTTGACAGTGAGGAAGCTGATGAGATCCTGATCGCCGGCATGGGCGGTGCCCTGATCACACAGATCCTGGAAAATGGCCGGGATAAGCTGAAAGCCTGCCGGTATCTGGTCCTGTCTCCCCATACAGAAACAGCATTGGTAAGGAAAGCCGCGGAAGACCTGGGCTTCCATATAGAAGAAGAAGCGATGGTGAGAGATAAGGGCAAATATTATGTGGTCATCCGGGCAGCCAAAGGGGAAGATAAGAAGATGTCTGATACGGAACTTAAATACGGCCCGGTGCTTATAAAAAAACGACCGGACATCTTCCTTGAGTATCTGAAAAAAGAGCTGAAAAAAGCGGAGATCATCAGGAAAAAGCTGGACCAGGAAGAAAAAACCGAACGGATCCAGAAGGCGTTTTCCGAGACGGAAGCCTGCATAGAAGAACTGAAATCTCTTATCTTCATGTAAGGTGTTGTATTTGACATATGAGTGAAAACGTGATAAATTTACGATGCTGAGTCGGATGAATGATCGCGGCCGGAGATCTTCGGATCTTCCGGGTGAGGAAAGTCCGGGCTTCACAGGGCAGGATGCCTGATAACGTCAGGTGGAGGCGACTCTAAGGAAAGTGCAGCAGAAAATATAC
>CACZSO010000362.1 GCA_902783795.1 uncultured Eubacteriales bacterium | reverse complement strand
GACATAGTAGAGACCTGTTGGTAGAATTAAGTTACCACACAAAAATTCCCAGGAGGTCAGAACTATGTCTGATAACATTCTACAACTGAATACCGAATTCGTCCACAACGAATTGAAAGATCTTGTGAGGAATTCCGCCGAGGAAACGCTCAACGCCATGCTCGACGCCGAAGCGGACCGTCTGGTAAACGCCGACCGCTACGCCCGAAGCGAAGAACGGGAAGACTATCGTGCCGGTCATTACGATCGAAGCTTCACTACCACTTCCGGAGAAATCAATCTTCGTATGCCAAAGCTGAAAGGCGTTGCGTTTGAAACTGCGATTATAGAGCGGTACCGCCGCCGGGAATCTTCAGTCGAGGAGTCCCTGATCGAGATGTACCTGGCCGGCGTATCCGTACGACGCGTAGAGGACATCACAGAGGCTCTGTGGGGGGATGAAAGTATCACCCGGGACAATCTCCAACCTCAACAAGAAGGCCTACGAAAACATCGAAAAATGGCGCACACGCCCGCTTTCCGGAGAGTATCCATACGTTTACGTTGATGGTATCTTCCTGAAGCGCTGCTGGGGCGGAGAATACGAATCCGTGTCCATCCTGATCGCCGTCGGAGTGAATGAGGACGGCAGCCGGGAAGTACTGGGAGCCGCCGAAGGCCTTAAAGAAGATCTGGAAAGCTGGAAGAACTTCTTTATTTCACTGAAAGAACGCGGTCTTAGCGGGGTAAAGCTAATTATTGGAGACAAAGCTCTCGGAATGACAGAAGCCATTGGCCAGGTGTTTCCGGACGCAAAGTACCAGCGGTGTACGGTGCATTTCTACCGCAATGTACCCTCCTCAGTTCCGAAGCAAAGGATTGAGGCAGTTTCAAAGATGTTCAAAGTGATCCATGCCCAGGAGGACAAGGCTGCAGCCCGGGAGAAAGCAAAGTCGGTTATTGAGAAACTGTAGGCCATGAACCTCCAGAAGGCAGCAAAAACAGTGGACTCCGGCGTTGAAGAAATCTTGACTTATATGAGTTTTCCTTCTCAGCACTGGACCAGGATCCGGACGAATAATACACTGGAACGGCTGAACCGTGAGATTAAACGGCGGACAAAAGTCGTAGGTGCTTTTCCGGACGGGGAAGCCGCGCTGATGCTTGTATGTGCCCGGCTCCGCTACGTTGCCGGAAACAGCAGGGGCGTAAAGAAGTACCTGAACATGGAGCATCTGAAATCCATGTTCATCTCCGAACAGTAGACTGACATAGCCGGATAACTTAATCACGGTCTCTTCTATGCGTATACCGCTTTGGGGAGCATACCAGTCAGCCCGTGAGCAGTCAAGGGTAAAACAATCGCTGCGCGCCCTTGACTGCTCCCTGTCCGACTGGTGGACGTCAATTAAGCGGTAATACTATAATAGAATTTACGCAAAACTCTTGACACTATGAGCTGAGCCGTTTGTTTTGTCCTCCTCGGTATTATGTTGAGTTTGGTCACTTGCATTATACCTGAGGCGAGCACTTGGCTCAATTCCAATTTTACACCATTATACAGACTTCACCGAAAAATATATACTGGAGAATGATCTGAAAGACGAAGACAGTCTGTATCTGGTGGCAGTAAAAATAATCGAGTATATCCAGATATGTAAATCTTGAAAAATGTTTAATCATAGATATACAGGAGGTGTGTAATGAACAAAACAGTGCTTACAGGATTAAATAATATTGCCACCGGCTTGCCGCCTGGATCTTTAAGGGCGCTTGTGATCGTAGTGATCATTGCTGCGCTTATTGCGGTATTTCTTATCGTGTCTATATTCGCAAAGAAAAAGAAGGCCAGGAATGTGACGGTTATAAAAACGGACGATAAGTTCAAGGCTTATCTTACCGGCGGCATCAGAAAAGACGGGTCTAATCTTTCCATGGTAAATGCTGTCACCAGCATCTTGTTCAAAAAAGAGAACGGTGAAGAGTTCACCCTGCAGGCTTCAGAAGATAAAGCGAGAGGGCTGCAGGAAGGTGTAAAAGGGACGGTGATATACAGCAATGGGAAACTGATCCGTTTTATAAAAGAAGAATAACCGCAAAAAGCAATAGGGCTGCCGCATCAGCGGCAGCCCTGCTTTTTAGAAGTATTCTTTCAGCTGTTCATATACCGGCAGATATCCGGCGGGAGAGAAGTGGATCTGATCGGTGGAGATCTCTTTTTTCATGTAGCCGTTCTCATCCATAAGCGGGGCGTTAAGATCCAGATAGTTAAGTCCCAGCTCCTCTGCCAGGGCTTTTACGGCTATGTTGGCTTCATTCACCAGCGCTTTGGTACGGACGATCCGGCCTTCTTCACCGGGGCCGGCTTCGCTTTCCGGCCGTACCGGATAGAAAGCAAGAAGCGTGATTTCACAGGCCGGGAGCGCTTCCATGATTTTTTTCAGGAGGGCACGGTATTTGTTCGCCATATTATTCACCGTATCCCCCGGAAGGTTCAGATCATTAGAGCCGATGTTGATGAAGAGCTTTCGCGGCTGGAGTTCCAGCACACATTCGCTTAAGAATTCATCGTACTGTTCAATGGTCATGGCGCTGATGCCCCGGTTGTAAACGATACGCGTATCACCGGCGGACATCATGATCTCATTGACGGGGAAATTCTCCATCAGAGATGAACCGGCCAGCACCACGGCACCTTTCACGGCCACCGCGTTTAATTCACGATATCTTCTGGCTTTCTGCCGGGCCATATTCATAAACATTTTTCTGAAATCAGGCATTTCAGGCATAAATTACCTCCATAAAATTAGTTTTTATCCTCACTCTTCATAAAGAGAGGAACTTTCTTTCTCCATTATAGACAAAAGCACTTCCGGAGTCAATGAAAAAGGATGGCCGGTATTTCTTTCTTTACATTGATGGAAAAAAGGACTATAGTTAAAGAGATGAAAAAGGGTGATACAGAAACATTTACCACCTGACAGAAGGAAAATGAGAAGGAAAAGGAGCATGCAGAAAATGAAATATGATTTTGACGAAGTGATCGACAGGGCTCATGATGAGTTCAGTTTTTCGGCCAAGTGGGGCTTGTGGGCGGCCAGGTCTTTAGACCTGGATGAGCTGCCGGAGGATACGATCTGTGTCCAGACAGCGGACATGGATTACCGGACAGCGCCGGAGATCACGGAGGATCTGAAAAAAGCTGCCGAGCATGGGATCTTCGGCTACAGTATGATGAATAACCGTTACTATGAAGCGGTCTGCCACTGGTTCCATGAGCGGTTCGGCTGGGATTTTCCGGCAGGAGATATCATCTACACTTCCGGCACCCATACCGCCGTGGCGGAGTGCGTCAAGCGGCTGACGGATCCGGGAGACGGCGTTATCGTCACGATTCCCTGCTACAGCTACCGCGGCGATGTGGAGCCCAACGGCCGGGTATATGTGACGGTGGACCTGCACTGTGAGGATAATTATTATACCGTGGACTATGAAGCCTTTGAGAAAGCCTGTGCCGAAGAAAAGAACACCATGTTCGTGCTCTGCCATCCCCATAATCCTTCCGGCCGCGTATTTACCGTGGAGGAACTTACAAAAATGACAGAGATCTGCCGGAAGCATCATGTGATCGTGGTATCGGATGAAGTCCACTGTGATATTATAAGAAAAGGTGTGGATTTCCAGCCGCTGATGAAGGTGGTGGGACCGGAGGGCGTGGTGGCCTGCACCGCTGTCAATAAGACCTTCAACCTGGCGGGACTGGCCATGTCGAACATGGTCATCTCGGATCCGGCCTTAAAAGAACGTTTTGGCCGCACCTTCGGGTTCGGTTCTCCTTTCGGCATCCAGGCGGTCATTTCTGCCTATACGAAGGGCGGTCCCTGGGTGGATGCGCTGAATGAATATCTGGACGATATGCTGGCGGCTTTCATAGATTTTGTCCATGAGAAGATGCCCCGGGTGAAGGTGAGGATGCCGGAGGGCAGCTACATCACCTGGCTGGATTTTACGGATTATGGGCTGACGGACGATGAGCTGGCTCAGAAATTTAAAGAGCAGCATATGGTGGTATCCTTCGGCAAGGGCTTTGAGCCCACCGATGGGCATCAGTGGGTCCGCATGTGCCTGACTTCGCCGAAATCCGTGATCATGGAAGCCTGCGAGCGGATGTACCGGGCCTTCGAAAGCTGAAAACCGGCGGAAATATACATAAAAAAACCCCGCTTCCCAAATTCCGGGAGCGGGGTTTTTTACATAGCTTTACCTAAGGAGAGCTTGTTTTACTTTTTCTTTATCCGTCCTATGTAAGCGGAAACAGAGGGAGCATAAGAAGCTTCATATTCTTTTGTTTTCCCGGAAGAGGTGACCTCGCTTTTCAGGAAATAATACGCGCATTTCAGCCTCGCCCCTATAAATTTCTCCCCACCTTCCGGAAGTACTATTCTGACCGGATCTGCATTTTCTCTGGGTATTTCGACAGTGAGTTTTTGAACCCTTACGGTATTATCTTGTATATACCAGGCTTTGAGGACTATTTCCTTTCGTGAGGGCACTGCTTCATTTTCAAATGTTACGATCACCTCTTTGTCAGTCATTTCTATTCTGGCAGGATCAGCATCATCATTTGGCTGAAATTCCACATATTCTTCTGTCCAGTCTGAAAGCTCTGCCTCATATTCATCCACCAGTTCTTCATGATTTGTGTCAGAAGCGGGGCCTTCTGATTATATACTATTTTTATCTGTTCATAGGGTTTTCCGTGGAGAGTGCCCAGGCTGCTTTTATCCCACACATAAAGACCCCATTCTCCGGTCATGTTATCCTAAAAATCCCCAATACTGATAGTTTTCTCCTCCTATAGGCGGTTCCATCGTAAAATGAGTATTTTTCATAGTATCAGGCAAGGAAAATTGATCAATCAATGTCATGTTATCCGGATCATAGACCTGATACAGTACTTTTGTGTCGGGATCTTTCCAATGATTCACAACATTATGCACATAGATATATTTCTGATCACTGACCACATGATCATCGAGAGGGACATGATCCAGAACCTTACGAAAATCCCGGAACAGATAATCTGAGAGATAGACCTCTCCCTCTTCACGGACATTATCAGGGTAACCATAAGACGCCGAGTATATATGTCCGTTACAGAATGTAAAGGAAGTGACTAAATCTGAATCATTAAATTCCCCCGTGGTGATGTCATAAACCAGCGGATGCTGGATACTGTTATTTTCGATCAATGTAAAATAAAGATGATTGCCAAAAGCACATAGTCTGGAGGTACCCGTTATTTCTTCCTTAGTCGGCAAAGGTATTTCCTCATCTTTAAATCT
>CACZSO010000361.1 GCA_902783795.1 uncultured Eubacteriales bacterium | reverse complement strand
GAGCCGGACTTGCCGCCCCGGCCGGTGAACTTCATGAAGCAGACACCCTTGCCGAAGAAAGCCGTGTTCTTCTTCTCGTTGACAGAGGGATAGTTCGGGTCGAAGGCTGCCGTCACATCAGAGGACAGCATCCGGGAATTCTTAAGGGTCCTGCGCACGGCTAAAGGTGAATCCTCACCCATGGCGTACAGGATCTCTGCCACTGCGTTTTCAAAGAAAGCGGACTGGGCGCCGGTAGCACCTACAGAACCGACCTCTTCTTTATCCGTAAGCAGCGTCACGGTGGTCCTCTTCACGCCGGTAACCTTCAGCTGGGCCATCAGAGAAGTAAAAGCACAGACTCTGTCGTCCTGGCCATAACCCATGACCATAGAACGGTCCAGGCCGAAATCCCGGGCTCTGCCGGCAGGAACTACTTCCAGCTCTGCAGAGATGAAATCATCCTCTTCCACATCATACTGATCTTTGAAGAATTTAAGCATGGCTGCCTTTACAGCTTCCTTCTCTTCCTCGGGAAGCGGCTTAGACCCGATCATCAGGTTCAGGTCTTCACCCTCGATGACCTTAGACGCTGTCTTCTGCATCTGGTCACCAGCCAGGTGGATCAGAAGATCCGTAATGCCCAGCACCGGATCATCGTCCTTATCTCCTACCGCGACTTCCACCACGGTACCGTCTTTCTTGACGATCACGCCATACATGGCCAGGGGCAGGGTCACCCACTGATACTTCTTGATACCGCCGTAATAATGCAGGTCCAGGAAGGCAAAATCCGTATCCTCATATAAGGGGATCTGCTTCACATCGATCCTGGGAGAGTCAATGTGTGCGCCCAGGATGTTCAGGCCGTTCTCTAAAGGCTCTGTTCCGATCTCAAACAGCGCCAGCGTCTTACCCATGCCGTTGGCATAGATCTTATCGCCGGCTTTAACGGCTTTCTTTTCTTTTATTACCGTCTCCAGATCCACATAACCGGCTTTTTCAGCCAGAAGGATGGCGTTCTTCACGCAAAGCCGCTCTGTTTTGGAGGTGCTGATGAAATCCTTATACTGTTCATTCAGCTCATTTAATGCCTTTACATCATCTTCCGAGTAGGAAAGCCATGCATTTTTCTTTTCCATAATCAAATCTCCCTTGTTTCGTAGCGGAGCCACAGTTTCTCTTCAGCGTCCAGGTAAGGTGCCAATGTCCTGAAGACCATCCTGTGATACTCGTTCAGCAGTTTCTTTTCTCTGTCAGACAGCATGGATACTTCCACGGCTTCCAGATCAAAGGGACAGTAGGTGATGGTCTCAAAGCTTAAGAATTCACCATATTCTGTCTCCTCATCTTTCCGGCAGAGGATCTCGTTTTCATGACGGATGCCGAAGCGGTGATCCATATACACCCCTGGCTCGTCAGAAGTGATCATGCCTTCACAAAGAGGCACATCCGCCCCTCTCCAGCGGAAAGCATTGGGGCCTTCGTGGATGTTGAGAAGATTCCCGACTCCATGGCCGGTGCCGTGCCGATAGTCCAGGCCTACCTCCCATAAAGGAGCCCGGGCCAGGATATCCAGGTTCGCCCCGGTAACGCCCCGGACAAATTTGGCTGCCGCCAGATTCAGGTTGCTCTTCAGCACGATGGTAAACAGGTCCTTCTGTTCTTCCGTGATGGGCCCCAGGACGATGGTCCTGGTGATGTCCGTAGAGCCTTCCAGATAATGGGCACCGGAATCCACCAGCAGAAAGCCTTTTGGCTGTATCTCTGCATTGGTCTCCTCGGTGGCTCCGTAATGGATGATGGCGCCGTGCTCTTCATATCCGGCGATAGTCCCGAAAGAAATATCCAGGAAATGCTCCTGTTCTCTCCGGAACCCTTCAAGCTTATCCGCCACGGAGATCTCTGTCATAGGCTCTTTGCCCACCTGCTCCTTCAGCCATTTCAGCCATTTCACCAGGGCTACGCCGTCCTTCACATGGGCGTAACGGATATTCTCCACTTCCACCGAATTCTTACAGGCCTTCATGAGCTGGGAAGGATTCGCTTTATCCACGATATCGGCGGCTTTTTCCACCGCTTCATACAGCCGGTAATTCACCCGGCCTTTATCTAAAAGCACCGCACCCACATTGCGCTCCGAAAGCGCATCGGCCAGTGCATAGATATCATTATAAGGAGCTGTGGTGATGTCATTCTCCTGAAGATAAGACTTCACCTCATCCGTCAGTTTGTCCGGGTCCACATAGAAGATGCAGGCGTTCTGTGTCATCACCAGGTAAGACAGGACCACCGGGCAGTGCCGTACGTCATTCCCGCGGATATTCAGCAGCCAGGCAATGTCATCCAGGGATGTCAGGATGTGCATGGAGGCTCCGTATTCCGTCATCTTCTTAAGCACTCTGTCTAGCTTTTCACGGACAGATTCCCCGGTATATTCTTCCGGAAGCAGCCAGACTTTCTCTTTGGAAAGAGGCGGTCTGTCTTCCCAGATCTCATCCACCAGGTCAAAGGATGTGATGAGCCCGCCCTTCTTTTCTTCCGCGATCTTCTGAAGCCTTAAGCCCCAGGAGGCATTCACCACCCGGCCGTCAAAGCCGATGTTCCCGCCTTCCGGCAGGACTTCTTTCACGAACTCTTCAATGGTGGGCACCCCTTTTTCCCCGGAGCGGAATAAGGTAAAGCCTGAATCTTTCAGCTGTTCTTCCGCCTGCAGGAAATACCGGCCGTCTGTAAAGAGCCCGGCCTCCTCAAGGGTTACCGCGGCAATACCTGCAGAACCGGTAAAACCGGTGAGGTACCGACGGCAGGCGAAATAAGCGCCTACATATTCCGACTCATGGAAATCCGCGGTCGGAACGATATATACGGCGATGTTCTTTTCCTGCATCAGCCTGCGAAGGGCTTCCAGTCTCTCATTCATCGCTCTCCTCCTCTAAAAACTCCACATGGCCGCCGATCTTTTCAAAATACCGGCGGATATTCTGTTCATACCCGTTGGCGGAAGGCCGGTAAAAATGCCGGTCCTTCACTTCATCCGGCAGGTACTGCTGGTCTACATAATGGTTTTTAAAATTATGGGCATATTGATAGCCCACGCCTTTATCCAGAGCCTCATGGCCGTGGTAATGGGCGTCCATCAGATGCCTCGGCAGCGTCTCCACCTTCGTCTCCTGCACCGCATCATTGGCGGCGGAGATGGCTTCCACTACAGAATTCGATTTAGGAGCGCAGGCCACATAAATAGCCGCATGGGCCAGGATGATCTGGGACTCCGGCATGCCTACCCGCTCCACAGCCTG
>CACZSO010000360.1 GCA_902783795.1 uncultured Eubacteriales bacterium | reverse complement strand
CGGCTTTTCTTTCTTTTTGGGAGAAGCTTCCTTCTGTTCTTCTGCCTCTGTCTTCTGGGACAAGGCTGCACTTTCAGGTGCAGGCTTGACGGTTTCATCAGGTCCTGCAGTTTCTTTTTCCGTGCTGACCTCAGGTTTTTCAGCCGTTTCAGGCTTCTCTTCCTTTTCTTCTTTGTCCGGTTTATCTTTTTTGGATCCTAAGCGGATCCCGAAGATCTTCAGCCTGTTAGTCAGCTGTTTGTCTTTAAAAGCGATGGAAAATGTAATGATCCTTAAAAGCCAGGTAACTCGTGCCTGTATATCATAAGTGCCATGTACATCGGCCCTCAAGTGATAGCGGATCGGGACGATCATGACGATAAGGATAAGGGCCAGGACCACGATCAGTGTCCACAGAAGGATAAGGCCGATGATCTTAAGGATCAGTAAAAGTACGCTAAGCATCCGGCACCTCCTCTTCTGTAAGATAAGGGGCCAGATAATCATATACGTCCGCTCTGCCTGTATTTTTTACAGCCAGGGAAACGATGGATCCTGCCAGTTCACAGGCTTCTTCTTTTGTGGCGCCTGCCCCGATGATCCAGGCGTCCTGGTCACGGATATGCTCATCTCTCAGGTACTTGGAAGCATAGATATCCATGATACGGGAATGATCGTTACAGAGCACAAGGATAAAGACACCACTTTCTGCGCTGCCTTCTTTCAGCTCCTGAAAGAGCTTCTGTCTCCTTCCGTCTAAAGAAGAAGTTGTCCACATGTACCTGAAAACTTTCATCTCACTCTGCCATGATCTGATGTAAAAGTTCCACACACCCTGTTTTTTCCGCAATATCGTTGCAGCTTCTCAGGGAGTCATATATATAGGTCTCCAGCGCTTCCTGCGAGTCAAAATGCGGCGGAAGCACCGTAAATACCCGGGCCATGAGAGAACGCATATAGCGGCGGCTCACCCCGGTAAGTCTTTCATTCATAGCCTGAAGGAATTCAGCCACGGTCCGGTTAAAATATTCCGGCGTCAGGTCTTCATTCTCCTTCTCTTCAAGAGCAGCAAAATAACTGCCGGAAAGCAGCAGCTCTGCCTGTCTCAGTACATCAAAATCCTTCTTGAAGCCATGGCTTCTGACGGTCATCAGATACCGCTGCATCAGTTCATTTCTGAAGCCCTGGGCTTCTCTGAAAAGAAAGATATTTTCTTCCGGCAGACCTTCCAGCTTTCCACAGCCGTTGATCGCTTCCATGGAAAGGCTGTCCCGGGTCTTAAGCAGTACTTCAGCCGCTTCCCGGACAATATTCAGACAGATGTCCTTCTGCTTCACGGAATTAATATATTCACCGGTCAATGAAACCGCCAGAAGATCATTCAGCACTTCCTGCAAAAGCTGGAAGAAATCGATCTTCCCGTTAAGACTGACAGAGATCTCTGTCAGGGAATTAAAGGCCGCTGTATAGACCTTTTCGTCTGCATCTGCATCTTTTAGTGAAGACAGCGCCTGAGACAAGGACCTTAATTCTTCATTGTCCGCTTCCTTAAGGCAGGCAGCGGATCTTAACAGCATCATGATCTCATCGAAAGAAGCCTGGTCATTATCCCTGTAGACTGTCAGTCTTTCTGCAAGGATCTCTAAAAAGCGGTTTCTGGTCATACGCACCGGCAGCTGTTCTATAAGACGCACGGTATAAAGGTTCTGGGCTTCGTCTTTTTTAGAAGCCAGGAATCTTAACAGTTCATCCGTCATACCCTGGTCAGTATAGTCTTCGCCGGGATCCTGATCACCGCGGAAACGGTGTTCCAGACGGTTCAGCACATATTCATTGACGGCATAGATATCCACATCATCGGTAAGGCCCTGCATCCTGGCGGTATTCTTATCCCGGGCGGCACGGATCTTTTCTGTATCCGGGCAGGAACCTTCCCCTAACTGGGCCAGGAGTCCCGCTTCTTCCGAGATATCTTCATTTCCGGAAAAGCCTTCCAAAGAGGCTTCTGCCAGGGAAACGCAATGAAGGGCCAGATTCACCAGCGCATAATTCATGGTACGTTCTTCAGAGCATTTCAGATACTCTTTCAGATTCGCTTCTATGTTATCTTTACTTCTCAGCGCCCGGATGGACGCATTCAAATTATCCATGATGTTTTATCTCCCGCCGATCTTATAAAAGATCAAAGCTTATATCTAAGATTCAATACGATATTACATAGTCCCGCTGATCACTGATCTGTTTTTTACCAGATATTCTACAAGGGAGGCTATAGTCAGAAGGACGGCCAGGATGATCAGGATCCAGTTCAGGATCTTAAAGATCTTCCAGGGAAAATCCATCATAATGCTGATGGTCATGATCATCTGGACAGTGGTCTTTACTTTAGCCATTTTTGAGGCCGCTAGCACCAGTCCTTTTTCTGCTGCCACCAGTCTGAAGCCGCTGATAATGAATTCCCTGGCTGTGATAAGGAGTACAGCCCAAACCGGGATCATGTCCAGTTTTAACAGACAGATCAGCGCCGAGATCACCAGCAGCTTATCTGCCAGGGGGTCCATAAATTTCCCGAAATTCGTGACCATATCATACTTCCGGGCTAATTTTCCGTCAAACAGGTCAGTCAGTGAAGCAATGATGAACACCACGACGGCTGCATGATTCAGATAAGCATATCTGGCAGATAACAATAACAGGACGACGAAAAAAGGTATCAGCGCCACCCTAAGCAATGTCAGTTTATTAGGCAGGTTCATAGCATTCGACTCCGGTCAAATCATAATCTTCGCAGGCGGTCACTTCAGCTGTAATGATATCTCCTGTCATATGTAGCTCACGGGAGAAGATGAAGATCATTCCGTCTACATCCGGCGCATCCATATAGGTACGGCCGGCATACACATATTCGCCTTCAGGTCCTGTCTCTTCCGGCAGGCTTCCCTCAATGATGCAAGAGACTCTTCTGCCAATCATGGCCTCTGCCTTTTTAAAAACGATGTCCTGCTGCAGAAGCATGAGCCGGTCTCTTCGTTCTTCTTTAACCTCATCTGCTATCTGGTCCGGCATCTTGGCGGCCGGGGTGCCTTCTTCCCTGGAATAAGGGAAGATCCCCAGTCTCTCAAAAGAAGCGGTCTGGATAAAAGAAGCAAGTTCTTCCACATCATCTTCCGTTTCACCGGGGAAACCGGTGATCAATGTGGTGCGGAGAGCCATATCCGGGATCTCTTCCCGTATATGGCGGATACGGTCAAGCAATTCTTCTTTCGTAGTCCTGCGGTTCATCCTTTTCAGGATCCTGTCAGAGGCATGCTGTACCGGGATATCCAGATAATGCACCACCTTCGGAAGCTTTTTAATGGCTTTAAGCAGTTCATCGGTGATTTCTTCCGGATAACAATATAACAGCCGGATCCAGTGAAGGTCTTTTATCCCGCTGAGTTTTTCCAGCAGGACACCCAACATCTTTTTCCCATATAGATCCGTCCCGTACAGAGTAGTCTCCTGGGCTACCAGGATAAGTTCCGACACACCGTTTTCCACCAGTGCTTCCGCTTCTTTCAGAAGCTCTTCCATGGGAACCGACCGGTACGGGCCGCGGATGCTGGGAATGATGCAGTAAGTGCAGTTTTTCCGGCAGCCTTCAGCGATCTTAAGATACGCATATCCACTGTTAACAGAAAGGATCCGTCCCCGGATTTCAGGCAGCCGGTCAGTGGACTTGAACACCTGAGGTCCATGCTTTTTAAGCGCTTCTTCGACTACAGATACGATATGATCCCAGGAGGCAGTTCCCAGCACACCGTCCAGTTCAGGAAGTTCTTTAAGGATCTCTTCCTGATACCGTTCGGAAAGGCAGCCTGTGGCGATCAGGACTTTGCACCGCCCCTCTGTCTTCCAGTCAGAAAGACGCAATATCGCATTGATACTTTCCTCCTTGGCATCACCGATAAAAGAGCAGGTATTGATGATAATAATTTCTGCTTCTTCCTCGGCATCGGTAAATTCATACCCTGCCTCATTAAGGAGGAACAGCATATGTTCAGAATCACATAGATTCTTATCACAGCCCAGGGAATAAAAGAAGATCTTCATTCCTTTCAGTCTTCCTCAGGATCTGTATCTTCTTCCTGTTCTTCTTCCTCATCATCGATGAAGTCTGAGGCTTCCTCAAAAGCGGAGCCGTCCTCCTCATCCAGGAGTTCTTCTGTTTCTTCCAGTACTCTGTCTTCTTCCTCTTCCAGAATATGGACCTTTCCGGAGAAAAACTCATCCACGGCTACAGAAAGGTTCTTTTCTTTCGCTTTAGCCTCTACCAAGGGCTCACTCCCTGAATTGATCTGGCGGGCTCTTTTCGCCGCGGCGATCACCAGAGAATAGCGGCTGGTGATCTGCATATCTTCTTCTGTTGCAGTATTATTGATCTTACGGATCATTTCTTTGTATGAAGGATGAAGCATTCTATTTATTCCTCCCCGGTAAGTTTTAAAAATCTTTCTCTTAAGTCAGCTGCCTGGGCCCTCACATTTTCACAGGCCTCACGTTCTTTTGTGATCAGCTGATGGATCTCATCTGTGCAGCGTTCGACGTAATCATTCGTGACGATATAGTCATAAGCCGGCATGTAAGCGGTTTCTTCCGCCGCCCATTTCATACGGTTGATGATCTGTTCCTCAGAATCCGTGCCACGTCCTTTCAGCCGCTCATAAACATCTTCAGGCGACGGCGGCACCAGGAAGATCAGCAGTGCTTCGGGGAACAGTTTCTTTACATTCAGCCCGCCGATAACTTCG
>CACZSO010000359.1 GCA_902783795.1 uncultured Eubacteriales bacterium | reverse complement strand
TGATCAATGTGGACAGGGCGCTGAAAGAGGAGGGGCTGGCTTCCCGTATCGTCCTGCAGATCCATGATGAACTTCTGATCGAAGCTCCGGAAGAAGAAGCTGACCAGGCAGAAGCTCTGCTGATCCGGGAAATGGAAAAGGCAGCGGATCTTAAGGTGAAACTGGAAGTTTCATCAGAAAGGGGTTACAGCTGGTATGATACAAAATAAATATGTGATAGGCGTCACAGGAGGCGTAGGGGCCGGAAAAAGCACCGTTATCAATTATATCAGCGCCTTTTACCGCGTGGAAGTGATCATGGCCGATGAAACAGGCAGGGAACTGATGAGACCCGGAAAACGGCTGTTTTCAGCGCTTACAGAGGCCTATGGCGAAGAGATCCTTGATGAAAACGGACGCATTGACACTAAAAAGCTGTCAGAGATCGCCTTTAAAGATGAAGAGAGCCAGGAAAAGATCAATGCCATCGAGCATCCGGTGATCCGGGAAGAGATCATCGAAGAGATCAGAAATTCCCGCTATGAAGTAGTTTTTCTGGAAGCAGCCCTTCTGATCGAAGGCGGGCTTAAGGATCTTTGTGATGAGATCTGGCTTATCACGGCTGCAGAGGAGACCAGGATCGAACGTCTGATGAAAAGCCGGGGTTATACGGAAGAGAAATGCCGGACGCTGATGGCCCTTCAGATGAGCGATAAAGAATTCAAGAAACATTGTACTCTGGTGATCCATAACAACAAAGATGTGGAAGCCATGAAAGAAGAGACAGATTACTATATGAGTTCTCTTGAAAATGACTTAAAGAAAGATCTGAGAAGACACTAATGATAAGCTTAAGAGCGCTGGCCTCGGGCAGCAACGGAAATTCCATCTATATCGGTGACGATGAGACATCGGTCCTCATAGACGCAGGCATATCCTGCAAAAGGATAAGAGAAGGGCTTAGGGAGATGGGCACGGATCCGGGAGAGATCCGGGGGCTTCTGATCACCCATGAGCATTCGGATCATATCCAGGGCTTAAGGGTACTGTCGAAACTGTATCATATCCCTATCTATGCCACAAAGGAGACTCTGGAGTACCTGATGAGCCATGATGCTGACCGGGAGATAGGCCAGGGACTTCTTCATCCCATAGAACCCGGAAAATATTTCACGGTAGGTTCTCTCAAGATCCTGCCGGTCAGGACGCTTCATGATGCAGTCTCGCCGGTATGCTACCGGGTGGAGAGCGGCAGCCGTTCGGTGGCTGTCATAACAGACACCGGTACTTTCACAGAGGATATGGTGGAAGCCATGCAAGGCCTTAACGGCCTGCTTCTGGAAGCCAACCATGATATCCGGATGCTGGAGACCGGCAGCTACCCGTTCCCGTTAAAACGCCGGATCTTATCAGACCACGGCCATCTTTCAAATGAAAAAGCCGGAGAATTACTCTGCCGGCTTTTCAATGATCAGTTAGAATACTGTCTGTTAGGTCATATTTCGGAAGAAAATAACTATCCGGAACTGGCGCTCATGGCTGTTAAAAATGAAGTGGATCTTTCTTCGGTGCCTTACCGGTCAAAGGATATCCGGATAGGGACAGCCACCAGATACGCCCCTTCCGATACTTACATCATCAGATGATGACCAGACCTGCGGTGTAATCATCTTTGATCAAGGTACCGAATTTCTGGTACACCGCGTTGCGGAAAATGTTGGAAGTGTCGATATCGATCTTAAGAAGCTTAAGGGCCTTCGGGGTCAGGATATTCCGGGCATCAGCCATCTTACTGATAAGGGGCAGCGGCGTGGATTCCTTGATCTTTGAAAGGAGGGCGGAAGAACTCCTCTTAAAGCCCAGGATGCGGGCAAACATGCAGTAATCCTCATCCTCATAAGCCATGAGATCTTCTGTCTTGATGTTCAGGATGAGGTGCAGCAGGGCCCGGTTGATCCTGGTGTGGGTAAAGTTCTTCGCATTCAGGGCCGAAGACCATTCCTTGAAATTATAGACATCCGGCAGCAGATGATCCACCCGCTCCGCCAGTTCCGGCGCAAAGTCCAGATAATCAGTGAGATGATCCCGCTCCATGACCAGCCGGTCCTGCAGGATCATGGAAAAATCATTGGCGCGGATGGGGGTGCAGACGCCGTATTTCAGAGCAAATTCACGGGCAGTGAAAGCATTGACATAAGGAACGATGCGTTCCAGACCGTCTTCTTCATAGAGCATGTTGCGGAGGACCGTAGCGGAGGCGACATCGGAATAGATGGCCTTTTCCTCGTTAAATTCTGTGGTCCAGCGCTTTACTGTCACCGGCTGCATGTGGCTCCCCAGACGTTTTAAGGCCCTGAGATACTCGATGCCCAGGATGTTATTCGGCGTTTTCAGCATTTCGGAAATGTTATCGATCTCATCTCCCAGATAGTTTTCCAGGGCAATGCCTCTGGCCGTGGGATAGTTGAGACCGGACCTTACCAGGTTCCTGAGATCCTCCGAGAAATCCTCCGGCTCATTATTCAGAAGATCAGCCACCTTCTGGAGGGGTGTAAGATCTCCGTTTTCTGTACCGAAACAGACATAATCCACGCAGCCTAACTGGTTCAGAAGGTTGATGGAGGAGTAGGCAAAGATGGGGGCTGTGGCTGTGGCAAACAGCACCGGCAGCTCCAATACCAGATCTGC
>CACZSO010000358.1 GCA_902783795.1 uncultured Eubacteriales bacterium | reverse complement strand
GTGGATGCTTTCTGGGATTGCTGGCTGGTCGAAAGGACCGACAACATTTACAGTGACGGAACGGCTCGCACGGAAGAAAGCATTTTCTATATCCTGACATCGGACGGCACCATGATGAAAGGCACTGAAACAGAGGTCATCGAAGACAGCCGCCGGAAGCTGATCCCGCCCGTATGGGAACCCTGTATCTATCCATCCGCAAAAATGCTGGATCTTTTTCTGAAGCACAAAGGCATCAGTTTTGACCCGGATACCATCCTGAAGGAACCCGGCTGAAAGATCATGGATGAATCAGCCGCTGAACAGCAA
The DNA here is from genome assembly GCA_902783795.1 of uncultured Eubacteriales bacterium. GTDB lineage: Bacteria > Bacillota > Clostridia > Lachnospirales > Lachnospiraceae > UBA1267. Next base: position 3,036 of record CACZSO010000358.1, on the reverse strand, counting down.
ACACTATGAAAGGCAGTAAAACACATGAAGGCATTGACCAGAGATCTTGATGACCTGACACCGAGCAAACCCAGAGCGCAGCGAATATTTACAGACCGTGAAGAACCGCGCCATGCTTTTGATGTTTTGTACGAAAAAGCAGTAAAAGAGCGGGAAGCTGAAAACTGCTACGTGCTGTCCTACTACGGACGGGGAGGCATCGGAAAAACAAGCCTTTTAAAGGTCCTTACCGACAGTGCAATGGAAAACGGTGCATATGTCGCATCCTATGACATGCGCTTCGGCCGTGAACCGAGACGTATCCTTTCCATGCTGCGCAACAGCCTGGTACAGGCTTATCCGAAAGATTTTAACTTTGATGTTTTCGATCTTGCCCTTCTTCAATACAGCAGCCTTACCGGCATCCATAACGAGAGTGTCGAACGTGAAAACCGGACCATCATCGACAGCAATCCTTATATATCCGCAGCACTGGCAGGTATCTCTCACTTTCAGGGCATCAATATAATTTCAACTGTAATCGAATCTTTAAACAGCGGATACCATTTTATCAAAGATATCCAAGATTATCGCAGGCAGGAGATTCTTAAGAAGGCGACCCAGATCGTGAAGATGACTGCCTCAGAACTGCAGGACACGCTGCCTGTCTATTTCAGCAGGGACCTCGCTGTCTCCTGTAAGAAGCTTAAAAAGCCTCTGGTCATCTTCCTGGACACCTATGAACTGCTCGTCAATTATATGAGCGATATCGGTATGCCCGCACAGGAAGACCGCTGGCTGCGAAACGACATTATCCATTTTATACCAAACAGCCTTTGGGTCATCGCCGGCCGTGACCGCCTGCGCTGGAAGGAACTCGAACAGACATGGCGAGAAGACTCCGACTTTGAAGATCATCTGCTCGGACATCTGGGAAAAGCTGACTCCCTTTATTTTCTGGAGACTGCCGGGATCACAGATTCTGCACTCAGAAACAGACTCTATGATCTCACGGATGGAGATCCGCTGCTTCTCGACCTCTCGGTCACCATATGGGAGAGCCTTCTTTCCGAAGGCAGGATCCCCGTCATTAACGACTTTGATATGCACGAAAAAATAGTTGAGCGTTACTTAAGAGACATGGACAGCTCTCATAAATCCATGGCAGAATTGCTTGCATGTCTGCAAAGCTGGAATGACGGGTTTGTCCGGGAACACTCTCAGGAGCTGCTTGCAGGCCTCAGTCTGCGGGATTATGAAACTCTTTGCAAGTCCACACTTGTTCATGATGACGGCAACGGGCACTACCATATGCATGAAGTCGTTTCAAGAGCGCTTCTTTCGTCCCTGACTGCCGGGCAGGCCTCAGTCTATATGAACAGGATCGCAAAGGCTTCGGAAAACCGGCCGTATTCCATTGATTTTTCCGCGGAACTTGAAATCGATACCAGCCGTCTGATCGAGTCCCTGAAGAAACGCCTCGCTCCTTCATGTACTTCCCTTTCCGAGGGAATCCATACACTGGAACATCAGGGCAACTACAAGGAGGTAGGCAGGATACTGGAACCCTTATATAACTACGAAGAGAGTATCGGATTCGCCGACACCGATCTCCCGGTATATTCACTGCTGAGAAGCTATCTGTATGCCCTTTCCTATACAAACCACACCCCGGACTTTCTGTCAAAAACACAGAAGCTATACCTTGAATATCAAACCAGGTGTATTCCAGACAGTATCAGGGAGTCCGTAAATCTGCTGTTGATGGATGCTTATAACAGTACCAGAAACTATAACCTGCTTCAGAAACATGCGGAAAGTATCCTTGCCGGGCTTGGTAAAGCAGGAAGAAAAGACAATTACTATAATTCTGCCCTCATTAAACTTGCTGCTGCTTATGAAGGAAAGCATATGTATGAGGAATGTATCCCGCTGCTGGAAGATATTCTGAGCCGCAAGGAATCCGAACTGAAAACAGATAATGTCAAAGGTGCTGCATTGACCGACCTGCTTTTACACCTTGCAGAAGCCTACCGCTCCACAGGCTACTATAAAAAGGCGCGGTCTGTGGATGAACGCGCTTACCGGATCTGCCTGGATGCCCGGGGGGAAAAGCATCCCGACACACTTCAATTCATGAACAACCTGGCATTGGATCTTACGGATCTTAAGCAGTATCCCGAAGCCGAAGAGCTTTTGACAAGAGTCATCGACATCTGTAAATCACATGACCTGGAGACAAGCGGTAATTATTTTGCTGCGCTCGATACTCTGGGGCTCCTTTATTCGCGCAAAAAAGAGTATCAGAAAGCACTGGAGAATGACCTGAAAGTCTATAAACTGAAAAAGGATCTTTATGGTCCCGGTCATCCGAATCATGCGGACGTTTACATCTCATTACATAATCTTTCGACAGTTTACTATTACATCGGAGAAAAAGATAAGGCAAGACGTCTTGATGAAGAAGCTCTGGCAGGATTGCGTGATACCCTGGACCCATACGATCCTGACAGCCTCAAGACCCTTTACGCCCTTACCTACTCATATGATCATGAAGGTGAATATGCAACCGGTGAAGCCTTCTGCCGTGAAGTATTAGAGATCTTTTACCGCAATCCCGCTATGTCACTCGTTAATGCCCCTTATGCGGATCAGACCATCGAATGGCTGACTTATTACTGCAGAAGGCAGAAAGATTATAAAGGAGAAGAGTCTTCGGCACGGGAATGGGTCCGGTTGCTGGAAGATTATCTCCCTCAGCGGCACGCCAGAAAAATGCGGGCATGGTATTATCTTTTTTCTGCCCTGTACAGACAGAAAGCTTATGTCAGCGCCCTCGAAGTGAGCACCGAAGCACTTCGCTACGCAAGTGAGCATGAAGAAACCTCGCCTGAAAAGTGCAGCAGTACCAAGGAGCTTCAGGAATGGAGTGAAAAATGCCGGGAACAGATAGCTAAATGTACGGAATCCTCCGAAGAATCCCGGAGCACTTAATGATACGATGAGCATCAAAAAACTGCCGGTATCTGCCGGCAGTTTTCATTTGGTGCCAGGCGG
>CACZSO010000357.1 GCA_902783795.1 uncultured Eubacteriales bacterium | reverse complement strand
CCCCAGGTGCCGCAGCCCATGGAGGAGGTAGCCGGCATGCCATTGGTGGCAGAACCGGAGTTGCCTTTGTTATTCGGCTGACGGATCATGATACGGGACACAGGCGCTGCCAGACCCAGACGATGGATATGGTCGTCATCGAAGGAGTACAGGCCGCAGGAATGGCCCTTGCCGCCCACTTCGAAAATAGCCCGCATCATATCCAGGGCATTCTCGAACTCGCCTTCGTACTTGAACAAGGTCAGCAGGGTGGTCAGCTTCTCAGAAGAGAAAGGCTTATCCGGTCCGATGCCTTCCATGCCACCGCCGGTGACGGCGATGAACTTCCGGTCTTCAGGAATCGTGAAGCCTGCTGCTTCCGCTAACTTCTGGGGAGACAGAGCTACGGTGCCGCCTAAGCGGTGACCTTCATCGTCCCACAGGACCTTACGAAGCATTTCTGCCTCTTCTTCATTAGCAAGATAAGCGCCTTCTTCTACCAGGGCATTCACGAACTCATCATAAATGCCTTCGTAGATCACCAAGTTGCCGTCGCAAGAGCAGCCGGAACCGAAGTCAGCTGTCTTGGAAATGCGGGTGTTGGAAGCCGCTTCCCGGATCTTCTCGGGAGTATCTGCCGTATTGTCGATGATCACAGTAGCATTGCCGGCGCCGGAACCATAAGCCGGGGTCCCGGAGGAGTATGCTGCACGGACCATGGCCTTACCGCCGGTAGCCACTACCAGGTCAGCCATAGGCATAATGATCTTTGTCATGGGATTCGAGGGATTCTCGATGACCTGGATGATATCGGCCGGAGCTCCTTCTTTAACCAGAGCCTCTCTCATAAGGTCGATGGTCTTTTTCGTGACTTTCTTCGCTCTCGGATGGGGGCTGAAGACGATGGTATCACGAGCTTTGATGGCGAAGATCGCCTGGGTGACCGGGGTCAGACAGGGGTTCGTGGTGGGCACCAGGGCGCAGACTACGCCGGCGGGTTTGCCGTATTTCACCAGGCCTTTTTCAGGATCTTCTTCAATAATGCCTACAGACCGCTGACGGCTGATATCACGTAAGACCAGTTTGATCTTATTCCGTTTATTTCTCTTGGTGACCTTATCGCCCAGATGGGTCTCATCCACCGCCTCATCACATAATTCGCCCCAGATCTTTAAGGGGTAAACAGCAGCGGCTACAGCCTGGCAGAGACGGTCTACTCTCTCCTGGTCATAGGTCTCGATCACTTTCAGTGCTTCTCTGGCTTTCGCCATAAGTCCTTCTGCTTCAACATTCAGGGCAGCCAGTTCTTCTGGTGTCAGTTCTTTAGACATAATACTTTTCCTTTCTGTGTATTATTTAGCCTGATGAGACTTGGCATGGTTCGGGGAAACATATTTCCCGTTTTCTTTAACTACCAGCTTACCTTCTTTGACATATTCGTTGGGCCGGTAGATATCGTTGATGTTCCAGCAGCCGGGGGTGGGAACGACGATGTTCTCCATTAAGGCTTCTACTAAGAAGGGCCTTCCTTCCCGGTTGGCCTGAACGGCCTTCTCCATGGCTGGTTTAAAGTCTTCGGTCCTTTCTACGCGGATAGCTTCCACCCCATAGGCTTCTGCTACTTTTGCGAAATTCGGGCTGTAAGCCTCTCCATCCGGTGTATAGAAAGTAGTACCGAATTTTGTGCCATAAGAACCGTTTTCCAAGCCTGCGATGGTGCCAAAGGCGAAGTTATTCATGACCACCCAGGTACAGGCGATACCCTGCTCCACAGCCGTCGCCATGCAGGTGGGATTGACACCGAAACCACCGTCACCGGTAAGAGTCAGGACGATCTTATCGGGTGCCGCCAGTTTGCCGCCCAGCACCGCAGAGGCGCCGAAGCCCATGGTCGCAAGACCCGAAGAATGATGGATAGTACCGGGGATCGTAATATCAAACTGCTGTGCTACGCCATTCTTGTTCCAGCCCACATCTGTAAAGATGATAGCATCCTCGGGGATAGTCTCTTTCACTTCCTTCAGGATACGCTGGGGTGTCATGGGGAAACGGTCATCATTGGAGATAGCCACATTCGAGGCCTTGAAAGCAGCCTTATCCGCGGCGATCTTTTCCCGTAAGCCGGGACGTTTGATGCCTTCCGGACAGATCTTCTTAACTTCTTCCAGAAGCTGTTGAAGGGCGATCTTCAGATCCGCTATGGCCCCGATCTCCACCGGATAGTTCCGGCCGATCTCTGCAGGATCGATGTCGATCTGCAGGAAGGTGGTATGTGTAGGATCAAAGGTCACACCCGGATACCAGCTGGAGGAATCCGCTTCGGCGAAACGGGTGCCCAAACCTAAGATCACGTCCGCATTGACTGTATAAGAATGAGTATGTTCCAGTCCCCAGAAACCGGTCTGTCCTATCATTAAGGGATGCAGGTCTGAGAGGCAGCCCTGACCCATGAGCGTACGGGAAACCGGGATATCCAGGAATTCTGCCAGGGCAGCCAGTTCTTCGGAAGCCTGGGCAAGTAATATGCCGCCGCCCGCATGGAGCACCGGGTTCTTCGCTTCTACCAGCCGTTTGGCTATGGCCTTTGCTGCCTCAGGAGCCAGTGCCGGCTTATAGGTAAAATCGCTGTCTTTCTTTGTTCTGGCCCAGATATCCTCTTCCACTTCCCGGGAGAACATATCCATG
>CACZSO010000356.1 GCA_902783795.1 uncultured Eubacteriales bacterium | reverse complement strand
CCAGCTTTTCCAGTACTTGAAAATATAACTCCTGTTTGATTTCCTGTCTCATGCTTTCCTCTCTAACAAAGCCCGGACATAATCCCCAGTCTCGCTCCATAACAGCTGTTCCAGATAATTTTTACCCGAAAGAAACGCCCGCGGCGCCGGCAAAAACAGTTCTTCCGGTTCCATAAGGTCTGCCTTTTCATCGACTCGATGTACCCAGGCAAGGAATGCCTGGATCCGTTTTTGTGACAGAACATCCTGCCGAGAAGGAATAAACAGTTTATTCAGGCCTGTAAGAAAAGCCTCTATCACCCGGAATTCGCAGCCAAAATCCAAAAGCACCGTATCATACCGGCAGTCTGCCGTGATCTTCCTCACAGCCTTAAAAAGTACCTCCGGCTCTGTCCGGTACAGGTCCTCCGGCAGCCTGACCGGCGGAACCAGGTCCAGCCCATGAAAGGAATGGACCATACGTGTATAATCCGGCATTTCCTCAGATGTCATACAGCAGTAGACCAAGTCTGAGAGATCCTGATCAAAGCTTTCTTCAAAAAGCGCATCCAGTCCGGCCAATGGCTCCAGGTTCATGTATAAGACCCGTCCCTGGCCTGCCAGAAGCTGTCCCAAGGTAAGGCAGAAGGATGTTTTCCCGGCATGTCCTATGGGCCCTGCCACACCGATGTACCGGACGCCCTCAAACAGACCTGCGGCTGCACCTGTCCTGTTCTCCTGCCGCCTGGCCGCCTCCAGGATCTCTTTAGACAGCCGTTTCACGCTTTGATATTTATAGACAGCCGCATGCTGCCCGATCTCAGGATATCCCGAGATCTCCGTCAGATATATCAGTTTCACCATGGATGACGCCCCATAGGGGATCAATTCTGTCTCCCTGCCAGACGTTCTTTCGACAAAAGGCATCAGCTCCGGAACCATATCTTTTCTGTCTGCCAGAAGTACCGCCGTCTGATGCTCTGACAGAAAAACTGTCAGATCTTCCAAAGATGAAAATCCCTGTACATAATAAGGAAAATCCTGCTCAGCCATCAGCTTAAATGCCAGATTCTCCGCATAGCCGGCTTCCGTGTCAAACACGGCCATGATCTCTTTCATTGTAAAAATCTCCTGAAGGAAAAAGTCCCGAACGGGGGGTAAGAAAACCAGATAAGAATCAGATAGTCCTGTATTATAGCGGGTCAAACATCAAATGTAAAGAAACAGAATGCACCCGTTTTTGTCCTGATTTCTGTATAAAAAGCGCCGGAAAGCCATAAGACAGGCGGCTTTTAAGGCGCTCTGTTTTCCTATAATATTTTTTCAAAAAAACTTTTCGGAATATCAACTGTGAATTTCATTTCCATATATGCAGGCCATATAAAAAATAGTTGCCATATGCAGCCGTCCTGTTTTATTGATCAGCCTTCGCCGCATCTCCTTCCCAAAGGCTGCATTTCTGAATTATGGCTGGGTTTCTCGCTTTTCACCGGTCCCATGTTTCTCCGTCAACACCGCCCCCAACCGCCAAATTTCTATCCGGGGCTGTGTTCTTTGCTTCCATCCTGTCCTTACTTCCCTGCCAACACCACCCCAACCAACTGAACTGTCATCTGGGGCTGTGTTTCTTGCGTTAGCCTCTGGGTTGCCCGGCGCATTGAATCAAAAAGAGGCTGCCACATTAATCTTAATGCAGCAGCCCTTTCGATTCTTTTCACAAACTCTTATTACATCTTTGGTTATAAATGATCAGTTGACAGGATAAACTGTTCCGTTAAAGATCACGCAGTCCATGTCTTCATAGGGAATGATCCTCGGAAAAACTCCACCCATGTGAAGGATGTAGCAGTCTCCTTCTTCATCGATATCAATAAGTCCCATCATATTCAGGACACCGCCTTTCATGCTGGTGGTCATATCGATCTCGGTCCCGTCTTTCAGGCGGAGGACCAGGCGGATGTTTTCCCAAAAATCATCGGGTTTAAATTCAATGCCGGACAGCTTTGTTTCTCCGTCCTTCTCTTCATAGACCCATTCAGCATGGTTCGAAATAGTTTTGCTTACAACCGTATATTCTGCCATCAACGACATCGGTGAAACTCTTAAGCCGTTCAGGCAGTATGTTTCTCTCCCATCAGTAAATTCCACATTTTCTGCCAGTGTCCGGCTGTCTCCGCTGGCAATGGGAACGGTAAGCTTCCAGCCCTCTTCAGGTGGAGCCAGTTCGACTACTTTGCCCTCACGAGGCTCTTCTTTAAGGTACCAGGCTTCCAGGTTATAAAGGGAGAGCGTCAGCTCAGAAGGAGCATCTTCCTTATATATTAAAAAGTACTTATAAAAGTGGGCTTCTGTATCACCCGGTTTGAAATCTTCCAGCCCGGAGAAACTCCCCTCCCGTTGTTCAGCGCTAGACAGTTTCGTAAAGTCACCCATAGAAGAACCGGCGAAAACAATTGTATTAAAAGGCAGTTCACTCTCTGCGGGGACAATAGGCTCACCATTTTCCCTCTTTAAGGTCAGAAGCACCGTAACCAGATCTTTATCCACCATCACAGCTTCCGCAGAAACGATAAAGCCTGCATTGGTTGT
>CACZSO010000355.1 GCA_902783795.1 uncultured Eubacteriales bacterium | reverse complement strand
TCATGATCATGCTCATGTTCTTCATGATCATGATGGTGATGATGCTCGTGTTCGTCCTCGTCCTCGTCATCATCCTCTTCTTCAGCTTCAGCCAGGGCCATGAGTTCCAGGGTCAGGTCCTGCGCCTCTTCCATGACCTGGAGGATGCGGCTTCCCGCCAGTTCATCCCAGGGAGTGGTGACGATGCGGGCTTTTCCATTCTTTTCCCTTAACAGTTTAACCGCTTCTTCCAGTTTCTCTTCATCCACGCTCTGGGTACGGGACAGGATGATGGCACCGGCATTTTCTATCTGGTTATTGAAGAACTCGCCAAAGTTCTTCATATACATCTTCGTCTTTTTCGCATCTGCCACGGTAGTGGCGGAATTCAGTTCTACCTGGATCTCGTCAGCCACGGTCTTAATGGCCGCCATAACATCGGAAAGCTTCCCGACGCCTGAGGGCTCAATGATGATGCGGTCTGGATGATAGGTGGTGACCACTTCTCTTAAGCCTTCTTCAAAATCACCTACTAAAGAACAGCAGATGCATCCCTGGCTCATTTCCGTGATCTGGACACCGGTATCCTTCAAAAAACCGCTGTCGACGCCGATCTCGCCGAATTCATTCTCGATAAGGACGATCTGCTCATCTGTCAGGGCTTCTTTTAACAGTTTCTTTATGAGCGTAGTCTTTCCGGCACCCAAAAAGCCGGAGATAACATCGATCTTTGTCATGTTTTTCCTCCTCATAACTCGTAGGAAAAGCCTGTGATATTCTCACAGGCCTTATCCTTATTTTGCATAATCAGTAACACGGGATTCCCGAATGACATTGACCTTGATCTGGCCGGGATACTGCATTTCAGCTTCGATCTGTCTTGAAATGTCCCTGGCCATCAGGACCATGTCCGCATCAGAGACTTTCTCCGGTACTACCATTACCCGAACTTCGCGTCCTGCCTGGACGGCGTATGACTTTTTAACACCTGCGTATGAGTTTGTGATATCCTCCAACTGTTTTAAACGGTTGATGTATGTCTCCACGGTCTCGCGCCGTGCACCCGGGCGGGCTGCGGAGATAGTATCTGCTGCCTGTACGATACTGGCAATAAGTGACGTAGGTTCTTTATCTCCGTGGTGAGACTCCACGGCATTGATCACGATAGGCGATTCTTTATATTTCTTGCAAAGATCGGCGCCCAGTTCCACATGGGAGCCTTCCATTTCATGATCCACGGCTTTACCGATGTCATGCAGAAGGCCGGCACGTTTAGCCATCCTGACATCCAGGGAAAGTTCCGCTGCCATCAGACCGGAAAGCTGGGCCACTTCCACCGAATGCTTCAGGGCATTCTGTCCATAGGAAGTCCGGTAATACATACGGCCCAGAAGCTTTACGAGCTCCGGATGGATACCGTGGATACCCACTTCCTGCAGTGCTTTTTCGCCTTCTTCCTTCGTCTTCTGATCTACTTCTTTTCTGGCCTTATCGACCATCTCTTCGATCTTGGCCGGATGGATACGTCCGTCCAGGATCAGTTTTTCCAGGGCCACTCTGGCGATCTCACGGCGGACTGGATCAAAAGCGGACAACACCACCGCATCCGGGGTATCGTCGATGATCAGTTCCACGCCGGTCATGGTTTCCAGCGTTCTTATGTTCCTTCCTTCACGGCCAATGATCCGGCCCTTCATCTCATCGGAAGGGATCTGCACCACAGTGATGGTGCTTTCCGCCACGTGGTCTGCCGCGCACCGCTGGATAGCAGTGACTACATATTCACGGGCTTTCTTCGCTGCCTCATCCCTGGCCTGGGCATCGATCTCCTTCACCAGTCTGGCAGCATCTTTTTTACAGTCATCTTCTACAGATTTAAGCAAGTGTTCTTTTGCCTGTTCGGAGGTAAGTCCGGAAATCCGTTCCAGTTCCTGTGAAATCTGGCGGAGTTTCTCGTCTGCTTCTGTGTACTTCTTCTGCAGGCTCTCTTCTTTCTGGCTAAGGCTGTTTTCCCGCTTTTCCAGTGATTCTGTCTTACGGTCCAACGCTTCTTCCTTATTCTGGATCCGTTTCTCGTTCCGGGAGATCTCATTCCTTCGCTGGCTGATCTCACGGTCCAGTTCCTTTTTCGAACGGATAGATTCTTCCTTAACCTCTAAAAGAGCCTCCCGCTTCTCATTCTCCGCTGTCTTCAGTGCCTCATCGATGATCTCTCTGCTTTTTGCTTCCGCAGAACCGATCTTCGCATTCGTCTCCCGTTCCTGTTTCTTTCTTCCGGAATGGAAACAGAGTAATGATGAGATAGCACCTATTAAGACAGCCACAATGAGTAAAATAATGTCCAATGGTGACGTCACAGGAGTTCCTCCTTTATAAGTTTATATATATTTGTCATGGTGCAAAACAAACTATAACATTGTTATTTTACAGGCAAACGCTGTAAATGTCAAGATGGATTGTCAATATATAACTGCAAGCTGCATGACATGTCTGACCAGGAAACCTAGTCCGCCGGCCTTCCGTATAAACACAGGAATACGTCCTAAAGGTGCGCTGATCTCATAGTGTCCGCCGGTATAAGTCTCATCGGTGAAAAGTTCTGTCCATTCATCTTCCGGCAAATAAACAGTACGTGATACAGCGCCCTCCTCTATCACCGGGGCCACCAGCATGTCACGGCCTAAAAGATACTCATCTTTGATCGTATAGGCTTCTTCTTCATCGTAATGATAAAACAGCGGCCGCATGACAGGAAGCGCTTCCGTGACCAGCTCCTTTTCCAGTTTCTTAAGATAAGGTCTTAACAGTACGTGCAGTTCCGTACACATCCTAAGATGAGACAACAGCTCTTCATCCCCGTCAAACTGCACATTGTTCCAAGGCTGATTACCTTCATGGAAACGCAGGACGGGCGAGAAAACATTCATCTCCTCCCAGCGCATCAGCAGCTCTTTCGTGCGTTTCATCGAATCATTGGTGGTATAGCCCCCTGCATCTGAATGGGCCATGCCAAAGCCCGACATGGCTAAAGACAGGGTAGCCGGGATCACGGATGGCAGTCCGTCATCCTTTGACCAGTCCACATGCTGGTCCCCGGTCCACATCATCAGAGTATTCTGCAGACTTCCGGTAAAGCCAGCCCTCATGAAGAAAAATACCTCATCCTCCATGCCGCATTCTTCTATGACTTCCCGATTCATTTTCGCCCAGATAGCCGGCCACCGGTTATGCCAGACTTCCGCCGGTTCTCCATTGAAAAGTACCGCATCGGTGGGCAGATATTCCCCGAAATCCGCCATCCATCCGGAAAGACCGATGCCGATCATGTTTTTCCTGATCAGGCTTTTATACCATTCATAGGCCGCCGGATTCGTAAAATCGATCATGGCCGCGGGAAAGACAGTGATGGTGACCAGATAATCCTTCCCCTCCCGGTCCTTCACCAGATATCCTTTATCTGAGGCTTCTTTATAAAGCTCCCGGTCCAGGGCAATAAAAGGGTTGATATAGCCTAAAAAGCGGATGCCTTCCTCTCTCCAGGCCTTTATCTTTTCCGGAAGATCCGGATACAGATCCGTATCATACCGCCAGTTCCACATGACCTGGTACCCAAAGGTATTATTACGGCAGCCGCACCAGTCCTGGGACCAGATCGCTGCAGTCCTCACACCAGCTTCCTTAAGGATCCTGATCTTCCGTTCCACTTCGCGAGCGCCCCTCTGTACGGCCATAATGGCGCCGTCATAGACCCAGTCAGGAAGTTTCCGCTGCCCGCCCAGAAGATCCCGCAATGCTTTGCTGAGTTCAGGAAATGACTCTTCCTCATGCATGATGATCCGCGGAGGTTCCTGGAGATACAGGGTGGTCTCCTCCGGCTTTTCAAAGTCAAACATCATGAACCGGGAGGTATCCGCAAAGACAAAGTATTTATCTGAGGAGACAAAGGTGGGCTGCACGTAATAGGATTCATATTCGGAAAAGGGCAATGTATGATCCGGGTCTTTTCCTTCTCTTTTTTCCCTTTCCCGCTTCGCTTCGATCCGTTTGGCGTTTTGGTGTTCCGCTGTAAAAATGCGTACTTTCAGGCCCTTCAGATCCCACTCGGAGAAAGTCTCGCCGGTACCGTAAATATGTTCTGAGGGATCTGCAGGAAACGTGATCCAGAAGCGGTTTACAGGGCTGTTTTCCGGCATTTCCTTCAATGTCAGGGATTCTTGCCTGTATCCTGCTGTAAGGCTTAAAACATAGGTTTCTGACGTTTCAGGGTCACGATAGAAAAGAAGCTGCCCATCGAAATGCTCAGCTTCTTCCATTTTTATAAATTCAAGTTCACGTTTGAAAAGGAACGTCTCATCATAGGAGAAACTCCCCCGGTCCATGGTGAAATGATTCTCACCACAGCCGATGAAAAAACGAATCCTTTCAGGGAATGAAGAAAACATAAAGATCCTTTCTTGGGACACCTCATCCGGCCCTTCGGGCCACCTTCTCCTCAAGGAGAAGGCTGCTTTATCCGTCTGCTCCGCAGACACCTTCCCCAGAGGGGAAGGCTAGACGGTGAAGTGGATCTCGCGGCCGGTGGGGACGTATTCTGTCAGACGTACCCCGGCGCGGTTCAGCATACGGCGGGATGCGCGGAAATTCGGCTCCTCGGCATACTTATCGTCCGCATAGATCACTTCCTTGATGCCGCTCTGGATAATGGCTTTCGCGCATTCATTGCAGGGAAACAGGGTCACATACAGCTTCGCGCCCTCTAAGGAACCGCCGCGGTAATTCAGGATCGCATTCAGTTCTGAATGAGTGACATAGAGATATTTCGTGTCCTCTCCTTCCCTTGCCCAGGAAAATTCCCTGTCCGGGATCCCATTTGGGAAACCGTTGTAGCCCATGGAAAGGATACGGTTATTCTGACTGACGATACAGGCTCCTACCTGTGAGTTGGGATCCTTGGAACGCATGCCGGATAAAATGGCGATGCCCATAAAATACTCATCCCAGTTAATGTGGTCATTTCTTTCAAACATGTTTTTTCTCCTGTTTTTGCTGCCGCAGGGTCTGTTGCCTATAATTCATCTGTCTTAAGGAAATTACCGCCGGCAGATTTCAACAGCCGGTTCATTAAAGCCCCGGTAGTATCTTCCTCCGAAAGATCTTCTGCCAGGATCCTGTCCACTTTTACCTCATCGAATGACCGGAGCACGTCGAACAGGTTATGCAGGATCTCTTCCGGTTTTTCCTTGCTTCCGACAGAGAGCACGATGCCTTTATCATACCGGTCCTGATGTTCATCCACGGTCAATATACCGGTGCTTTCATCCGCATGGGTCTTAATAGCCCGGATCATGGCCTCCGTCTCTCCGCTCACCACCGTCACCGGGGCTTTCGGCGCATAATGCCGGTACTTCATGCCCGGAGCCTTTGGATGGGCTGTTTCTATACTGTGGGAGATGATATTGTCATTTGTGACTGCCGGATCTATGGCGATGGGGCCGATGACATGCTCTATTTCAGCGGCCGATATGAACCCGGGCCGAAGCATGACAGGCTGACTTCCGGAGAGGTCCAGGATCGTAGACTCCACGCCGATAGGAACATCGCCCGCATCAATGATGGCGCTGATCCGTCCGTTTAGGTCATCGATCACATGGGAGCCCTTCGTGGTAGAAGGACGGCCGGAAAGATTCGCGGAAGGCGCTGCCACCGGAAAATCACAGGCACACAATAAGGCTCTGGCCACCGGATGAGAAGGAAAACGGATGGCTATAGTCTGCAGACCTCCGGAGGTCGTATCCGGTACGCAGTCCTTTTTCCCGAAGATCAAGGTCAGGGGGCCCGGCCAGAAAGCTTCCATCAGTTTTTCAGCCTTCTCAGGCACTTCCGTTACCAGCTCATACAGCTGTTCTTTTCTTCCGATATGCAGGATCAGCGGGTTATCCGAGGGACGTCCTTTTGCCTCATAGATCTTACGGGCCGCTTCTGCATTCAGGCCGTTTCCGCCCAGGCCGTACACAGTCTCTGTAGGGAAAGCCACCAGCTCTCCCTTTTCCAACAGTCCGGCACAGACCTTCACGATCTCCTCCAGAGGCTCCAGGTCTGTCCTGTAAATACGTGTATTCATCAGGCTTTCAGCGCCCTGATCTTTTTTCTGATGATCAGGAAGATCAGGGAAGAAAAGATGGCATAGGACATGGTGCCCAGGCCTACCAGGAAGGCGGCCGGCGATGTGGCAAGGAAAGTAAAGACTGTCACGACCAGGAACATGATGCCTATATTCCTGACCATCCGTTCAGCCATCTTAAGACTCATGACCTTATGAGGTGCTTCCTCATTCGGCTTCATCTGGCGGTAGATGTACAGCATGATAAAATAGGCCACCAGAAAACCGATGACCACAGCCGTCAGGCACTCCATCACCGTCAGATAATAAAAGCCCATGGTCTGGAACCAGGCACAGCCCACCATAAGGAGAAGACCCCCGATCCCGATGAACCAGGGGCCCTTCTCATCTACAAATGTTAAAAATCCAATGTTCTTCTTTTTCATTCAACTTACCGAAAAGACAGCAGCCTGTGATCACTCTCCCAAAAGCTTTTCTGCTTCTTTCTTAAAGGCTTCTGCTCTTTCTTTTGCATTCTCCATGGATGTTCCGTTCACACCCAGATACAGTTTGATCTTCGGTTCTGTACCGGAGGGACGTACGCAGAGCCATTCGCCGTCTGCAAAGTCATAATACAGCACATTCGAAGACGGGAATCCGGTGCTCTTCACTTCTCCGGTCACCATATCTTTATCGACATCCTTCTTAATATCTCTGAAGCGAAGGACTTTCTTTCCACCGATCTCTTCCGGCACGGCGCCGCGCAGGTCTTCCATGATCTGGGCGATCTTCGCAAGGCCTTCTGAGCCCTTCATGGTGATGGAGACCACGTCCTCAAAGTAGTAACCATAGCGGTCATACATCTCGACCATGACATCCCACAAAGTCTTACCCTGTCCTCTGTAGTAGGCCGCAGCTTCGCAAAGAGCCATGGAAGCCACGATAGCATCCTTATCTCTTGCATAGGTGCCAATCAGGCAGCCATAGGACTCTTCAAAACCGAAGAGGTAAGTACCCTTGCCGGTCTCTTCCATCTTAAGGATCTCCAGACCGATGTACTTGAAGCCCGTCAGGGTCTCGATCAGGTCAATGTTATAATATTTCGCGATAGCATCGGCCAGATTAGAGGAGACCACTGATTTAATAAGGGCGCCATCTTCCGGAAGGCCCTGTTTTTCTTTGATCTGTGAAATGGTATACTCTGCCAGCAGGCAGCCGGACATATTACCGGTCAGCACCTGGTAGACACCATCTTTATCTTTTACATACACGCCTAGGCGGTCCGCATCCGGGTCATTGGCCAGGACCAGGTCTGCGTCTGTCTTCTCAGCCAGCTCCAGAGCCAGCTTGAAGGCCGCCTTATCTTCCGGGTTCGGGTAAGCCACTGTCGGGAAGTCACCATCGGGCTGTGCCTGTTCAGGCACCACAAAGACCTGCTCGAAGCCAAGCTCTGAAAGCACACGGGTCACGGGCATCAGGCCGGTGCCATGGAACGGTGTATAGACGATCTTCAGTTCTTTTCCGTATTTTTCTATGGCTTCCGGATTCTTGACCTGCTTCTTTACTTCGGCAATATAAGGATCATCGATGTCCTTGCCGATCACATGGTAAAGGCCGGCCTTTACGGCTTCTTCCTTATCCATGGTCAGGCAGTCTTCGTAGGAAGCGATAGCCTTGACCGCATCCATAATGCCGGAATCGTGAGGCGGTGTGATCTGGGCTCCGTCTTCCCAGTATACTTTATATCCGTTATACTCCGGCGGGTTGTGGGAAGCGGTGATGTTGATGCCGGCGATGCACTTTAAATATCTGACAGCGAAGGAAAGTTCCGGTGTGGGTCTGAGGGTCTCAAACACATAAGCCGGGATGCCGTTGGCGTTCAGGCACAGGGCGGCTGTGTCTGCGAATTCCGGAGACATATGCCGGGAATCATAGGCGATGGCTACGCCTTTTTTCTCCTGTCCCACAGCCTTGATGTAGTTTGCCAGTCCCTGGGTGGCCCGGCGTACCGTGTAGGTATTCATCCGGTTTTCTCCGGCGCCGATCACGCCGCGTAAACCTGCTGTACCGAATTCAAGCTGCATGTAGAACCGGTCAAACAGTTCCTTATCATCGGTTATGGCCCGAAGCTCAGCTTTCGTTTCTTCATCGATCACCGGGCTGTCAAGCCACTCTTTATATTTCTCCTTATAATCCATTTATCTGTCCTCCGTACTTTTCTTAAGGCGCTTATGCGGGCGCCATCCATAGTTAGCTTTATTTTAGCATAGCTGAATTAAGAAAACAATAAGAGATTTTAAGTTTCCGCCAAGCTTCTCTTCGCCAGGCCTGCCGATGAGCGTGGGCACCCCGTTGCTGTACGTGGCCTCCTCTCTACTTACTGGCCCCGGTAGTGTACGAGACCTACACTCTGCTTATTGGCCTTTCTACTGTAC
>CACZSO010000354.1 GCA_902783795.1 uncultured Eubacteriales bacterium | reverse complement strand
GGAGACCATTCGGATGTGATGGCCTGCAGACAGACCGGCTTTGCACAGTTTTGCAGTTCCAGTGTGCAGGAAGTAAGCGACCTGGCTCCGGTGGCGCATCTGGCGGCAATCGAGAGCAGAATTCCGTTTATGCACTTTTTTGACGGTTTCAGAACTTCTCACGAGATCAGCAAAGTAGAGGTGTTCCCGGAGCAGATGTACCTGGACATGATAGATCAGGATGCATTAAAGCGTTTTAAGGATGACGCGCTGAATCCGGAGCATCCTACACTGCGCAACACGGTTATCAACCCGGACGTATATTTTCAGGTACGCGAGTCCAACAACCGCTTCTACGATGAACTGCCGGATATTGTCGAGAAATATCTTTGCATGATAAATGAAAAGACAGGCAGAGATTATCATCTGTTCAATTATTACGGAGATCCTGGTGCTGAAGATGTTGTGATCCTCATGGGCTCTGTTACAGGAGCCGCCATGGAGGCTGTGGAATACCTTCAGTCCCAGGGCAGAAAAGTGGGCTTGCTTCAAGTTCATCTTTACAGGCCTTTTTCGGCAGAATATTTCCTGAAAGCACTGCCGGAAAGTGTAAAACGCATTGCGGTTCTGGACCGCTGCAAGGATATGGGTTCTATCGGAGAACCGCTGTTTGAGGATGTCTGCACTGCTATTTTGTGCGGCGGAAAGAATATCCGGGTGATCGGAGGCAGATACGGACTGTCCTCAAAGGATACTGACCCGGGACAGATCGTGGCAGTATTTGACAACCTGGCGCAGGAAGACCCTCTGAATCATTTTACGATCGGCATTACGGATGATGTGACGCATCTGTCCCTGGAAACAAAACACTGGGAGCGCCAGGATAAATCCATGGTAGAGTGCAAGTTCTGGGGGCTTGGCGGAGATGGTACGGTAGGTGCCAACCATAACACCGTAAAGATCATCAGCGACCATACAGAAAAGTTCGGGCAGGCGTATTTTGAATATGACGCCAAAAAGTCCTTTGGCATCACAAAATCTCACCTTCGCTTCAGCGATCGTGCGATCAGGGGTTCTTATTATGTCAAAAGCGCGGATTTTGTGGCCTGCCATAAGCAAAGCTTCATGCTGCAGTATGATATCACCGGGGAGATAAAGCCGGGCGGTACATTGCTTTTAAACACAAAATGGAGCGCGGATGAGCTTTCGCAGATGCTTCCGGCCAAGGCCAGACGCGACATCGCCGAAAAAGGCATCAATCTTTATCTTATTGATGCCACGGCCATTGCCCGGAAGCTGGGCCTGGGCTCTCACACCAACACCATATTGCAGTCCGCTTTCTTCCAACTGATGCCTGTTATTCCAATAGAGGAAGCGCTGGGCTTTATGAAAAAGGCTGCGAGGGATACCTATTTTGCCAAAGGAGACCAGGTGGTGGAAATGAATCTCGCCGCCATTGACGCCGGAGCGAAAGGGGCCTTGAAGGTGGAGATCCCTGAAGACTGGGCCGGCGCGCCGGATGAGGGGCAGCCAATGGATATAAACCTTGCCATCGCTGCAGGCAGAGGAAAAGCCTGCCCGTCAGGATGCAGCGGCTGTACGAAGGACAGCATTCCGGATGTCGTAAAGAATATCCTGATCCCGGTTAACCGGCAGAAGGGTGATGACCTTCCTGTCAGCGCTTTTGCAGGTTATGAGGATGGGCATATAGACATGGGCCTTACCGCCTACGAAAAACGTGGTATCGCAGTAACAATACCGAAATGGGACGCCGCCAGGTGTATCCAGTGCAACCAGTGTTCATTTGTATGCCCGCATGCGGTAATAAGACCTTATCTGCTTAATGATGACGAGGCTAAAGGCGCTCCGGCAGGATTTGAGATGGCGGACGCAAAGGGACCGAAGGTTCAGGGCATGAAGTTTGCCATCCAGGTATCCACTTTTGATTGTACCGGCTGTGGAAGCTGTGCCAGCGTCTGCCCGGTGAAGGCGATTGAAATGGTTCCTGCTCAGTTCGATGAAAGTCAGATCGATATCTGGAACTATGGCCTTTCACTTTCGGATAAGGGCGATCTGTTTGATCCTTACACGGTAAAGGGCAGCCAGTTCAGACAACCTCTGGTGGAATTTTCCGCAGCCTGTGCAGGCTGTGGTGAGACTCCATATGCAAAGCTTCTGACCCAGCTGTTCGGAGAAAGACTTTACTGGGCAAATGGCACCGGATGT
>CACZSO010000353.1 GCA_902783795.1 uncultured Eubacteriales bacterium | reverse complement strand
ATCATGGTCGTGATCATGGTGGTCATGACCATGATGGTCATGATCATGGTCATCATGCCCGTCATGGTCGTGGTCATGATCGTCATGATCGTGGTCGTGATGGTCATGATCGTGGTCGTGATGGTCATGATCGTGATGATCATGATCATGGTCGTGATCGTGCTCATCATGGTCGTGGTCGTGATGATCATGGTCATCATGCCCGTCATGGTCGTGGTCGTGATGATCATGGTCATGGTCGTGATCATGATCATCATGCCCGTCATGGTCATGGTCGTGATGATCATGGTCATGGTGATGATGATGTTCCTTCTCAGCATCCAGCATTTCCTGGGCGAAGGATACCGGATGTTCCATCACCTCAAGGATCTTTTTCCCCTCCAGCTGGTCAATAGGAGTCGTAATGATAGCTGCATTGGCATTCAGGCTGCGCAGCAGTTCCATCGCTTCCGAAATTTTCTTTTCATCCGCCACATCCGTACGGCTCATAATGATGGCACCGGCATACTGAATCTGATTATTGAAGAACTCGCCAAAGTTCTTCATGTACATCTTGCACTTTTTCGCATCCACAACGGTCGTATAGCTGTTCAGTTCCATCTCGACATCCGTCTGCACGTCCTGCACCGCCTTGATTACGTCAGAAAGCTTTCCTACTCCCGAGGGCTCGATCAGGATGCGGTCCGGATGATAGGTGTCAACCACTTCCCGCAGGGAAGCGCCGAAATCTCCCACCAGAGAGCAGCAGATACAGCCGGAATTCATCTCCCTGATCTCGATACCCGATTCCTTCAGGAAACTGCCATCCACACCGATCTCACCGAACTCATTTTCAATCAGGACAACCTGCTCACCCGCCAGGGCTTCTTTCAGAAGTTTTCTGATCAACGTCGTCTTGCCGGCGCCCAAAAATCCAGAAACAATATCTATCTTCACCATAATATCGATCTCCTTAAAATATCCATCCTGTTTACCATTCGCCCTTCGGGCAAAGGCAGTACCATCCGAATAATCCCATCTGTATCGCGGGATTACCATAAGAATAAAACCGTACAGATGGAAACTTTCTGCAACACAGACAGACCAGGAGGCTGAGGGAAAAAATCATTCCCAAGCCCCCTGGTTAGCTTTCATAACCTGGATTTACATATTTTCGTAAAGCTCATAGTCATTCTTTGAAAATGACCGTCTGATGTTTTTTCAAGGCGACATTATACGCCGCCATGGAAAAAAAAGCAAGAGAAAAAAGTTCGTAAGCACCGACGCTTGCGGATGGTCATTTCCAGGTGCCATTCGCCCCTCGCGCGCCTCCAGGTTACAGTCTGAACAGTAACGTAAGGCAAGTCCAGGCGAGAATGTGGCATTTCGGGCGGCTGATGCCCGAATTAATAGGTAAACACTGCCACTCCGTAAGCAGGAAGCGGATAATCAAACGAATAAGGTCTGTTATCGCACTCGCTCTCCACGGCCTTAAATTTCACTTTATGGCTGAGCAGACCGGTCTCATCCATGATCTGGGTATAGGTTTTCTTTACCGGCACCCCTACCCGGTAATCCGGACGCATTACCGGAGTAAAGTTGCAGACAAAGAGCAGGTTCACAACCTTTTCTTTCTCCTGCTTTCCAGACTTCCCGCTGCCCTTTGAGGATACCTTCTCAGCTGCGGTCTTCTCAGCAGGAAGCTGCACTGCGGGGGCTTTCCTCACGAAGCTGAAGATACTGCGGTCAGCGTCATCTGCATTGATCCATTCAAAGCTTCCGGGATCGTTGTCCGTTGCGTACAGAGCCGGATATTTCCGGTAAATAGTCAGAAGGTCGCGGACAAAGCTGCGAAGCTTCTCATGAGGCTTTTCCTCCAGGAGGAACCAGTCAATCTCTCTCTCCTCGCTCCATTCCCGAAGCTGGCCAAAATCCTGCCCCATAAAGAGCAGCTTCTTCCCGGGATGTCCAAACATGAAGGTATAGCCCACCTTCAGATTGCAGAATTTCTCATCCAGCTCACCCGGCATCTTGCTGAGCATAGAGCACTTCAGGTGTACTACCTCATCGTGGGAAAGGACCAGTATGTATTTTTCACTATAGCAGTAGGTCAGGGAGAAGGTCATCTTATTGTGGTTGAACTTGCGGAACCAGGGATCCAGCTTCATATATTCCAGGAAGTCATTCATCCAGCCCATATTCCATTTCAGGGAGAAGGCCAGGCCGTCGTCTTCAGCTTTCCCGGTTACTTTAGGCCAGGCAGTGGATTCCTCGGCAATCATCACCGCACCGGGATTTCTGCCCAGAAGGCAGGTGTTCAGGTGCTTGAAGAACTCGATGGCCTCCAGGTTTTCATTGCCGCCATACTTGTTGGCCACCCACTGCCCATCTCTCTTGCCATAGTCGAGGTAAAGCATGGAAGCCACCGCGTCCACACGGAGTCCGTCCACATGGCATTCCTCCACCCAGAACAGGGCATTGGCAATCAGGAAGTTCTTTACTTCCGGACGGCCATAGTTGAAAATCTTCGTACCCCAGTCCGGATGCTCTCCCTGCCGGGGATCCTCATGCTCATAACAGGCTGTCCCGTCAAAATCGGCCAGTCCGTGAGCATCCTTCGGGAAGTGAGCCGGAACCCAATCCAGAATAACGCCGATTTTATTGCGATGAAGATAATTGACCAGATATTTAAAATCCGTTGGCGAGCCGTAGCGGGAGGTCGGAGCATAATAGCCTGTCACCTGATATCCCCAGGATCCGTCAAAGGGATGCTCTGCTATGCCAATCAGCTCTACATGGGTATAGCCCATATCTTTGACGTATTTGGTCAGCCGCATGGCAAACTCACGGTAGTTGTAAAAGCCTTCCTCATTTTCCTTGGACCATGGATGTTTCATCCAGGAACCCGGATGAACCTCATAGATGGACATGGGCTGCTTCTCGGAAACAAAATTCACCCGATCCTTCATCCAGCTGTCGTCTGTCCAGGCGAAATCCGTGATATCTGTGATACGGGATGCCGTACCGGGACGTTTTTCACATTCATTGCCGAATGGGTCGGATTTAAACAGTTCTTCGCCATGCATCCCAATGATAAAGTATTTATACAGCTGGCCAATGAGGGCACCGGGAACAAAAACCTCCCAGACACCAATCGGGCCGGCTTTT
This sequence comes from uncultured Eubacteriales bacterium, assembly GCA_902783795.1. Taxonomy (GTDB): domain Bacteria; phylum Bacillota; class Clostridia; order Lachnospirales; family Lachnospiraceae; genus UBA1267. The sequence continues at coordinate 2,276 of CACZSO010000353.1, read as the reverse complement.
GTCATAGGATTCGCCTGAGTATCCCAGCCATTAAACTCGCCAATCACTGAGACAGATTTCGCATTCGGAGCCCAGACAGCAAAATAGACTCCCTCCTGATCCCCTTCCTTCGTCGGATGGGACCCCATTTTAGTGTAAATGTCGTAGTGAACTCCCTGGCCAAAAAGATACTGATCATAGTCTGTGAATTGCATCTTCTCCTGCATGGCATCGGCCCTCCCTTTCCTGTTTGATCTTTATGAATTATTCTGTTTGTTATCTTGCTTCTTAACGCATAAAAACGCATAAAAGCGCAGGTTAATACTCTTCTTCGCTGTCGTATGAGCCGTCATCCGTATTGTCCTCATTACCGTTTCCGTCATCCGCATCATATGATGAATCAGCCCCGGTCAGGCCGCTGTCGGAAAAAAACTCACCCTTATAGCCGGCAACCCATCCACCGTCCAGAGAAGTTTTCCAGAAATCAGAGTATGAAGCATTCTGAAGCTCCACATTTTTTGCTTTGGCCATCTCGCTTACCGTCACCAGACGATAGCCCATGTCAATCAGCTCCGGAATAATCCGGATCGCGCATTCCACCGAAGGCTCATGGATATCGTGCATCAAAATGATTGTACCGTCTGTCAGGTCGCCGCCCATGATCTCATTGTAATCCAGATCCACATCTTTATAACTCCAATCCAGAGAATCCAGAGACCACATGAAAAAAGGTTTTCCCACGGTAGCGATAATCTCATCGTTATATGCTCCATAGGGTGCCCGGGCCACTGTCGCAGCTTGTCCGCAGGCTCCGATCAGTTTTTCGTCGGTGCGGTCAAACTGACTTTCCACCTGGTCCAGAGAGAGCGTGGTCAGCTGGGAATGGTCATAGGAATGATTTCCCAGCTCACAACCCAGTTCGAGCATGCGTTTGATCTCATCCGGATAATAGTCAACCAATTCTCCCAGCATAAAAAATGTCGCATGGGCATCGTATTCCTCCAGGCAGTCCAGGAGTCTGTTGGTATACTGACCTGGCCCGTCGTCAAAGGTCAGACAGAGCAGAGGCTTTTTCTTATCCGGATTATAAGATCCGTCGTCATTAAAGAAATAGTCCACTGAATCGACGGTCACCCATCCAGTGGCAGTATAGCCATCGTCCGTAAAATAATACTGCACTCCGTCTATGCTCTGAAAGCCGCTGCGATAATAGGTTCTGTCCGGGTTCTGATACCAGCGCCCCTGATCATCCGAATGCCAGCCCGGCGTGATATACAACAGCTTCCCCAGATCTTTCAATCCTTTTACCGGTTGACGGACTGCGGCATTTGGATCCACACTGGCCACATTCTGGGAGGTTACCACTTCGCCGTCTCCATCCTGGTGCCCTCCGGATATTCCGCCAATCAGTGGCATCAAAATACCGCGGATCAAAAACACTGCCGCAAGGAGAATTCCTCCTGCCACGATACAGCGGCGCATCATTTTTCTGCGCCTCAGCTGTTGCTGCTTGAGTCTTTTTCTCTCCCGCAGAACATTTTTATCCATAGTATGTCATCCCTCCGAATCCTCGTTGGGGGTTTGCTCAGAGACATAGTCCATCACTCTAACCAATCCGACCGATTCATAGACCTCCTGCTTTCCATAACTGTCTATCAGTTCATTTGCGTCCTCCGCCTTGAACTGACTTACCAGGTCAGCCAAAATCCGAGTGCTCTCCGCATCCTCCAATGTCATATTCTCTGCATCCATAATCCCGGTGATTATCAGATTCTGCTTTACCTTGGCCTTAGCATAGGCCAGGGAATCCTCAAGGTAATCCTCTTGCGTTTTGCCCTGGGAAAGCAGAAAATCATCGAGATCCAGCTCTGCCTGAGCAGCATATCTTTCCAGCAGGGTCTTATATTCCTCCTCGGCCCTGTCCATATCCTCCTGAGGATATTCTGTCACCTCACAGCTGTCCAGAATCTGCCGCCATACCTGCGCGCGGCGCTGATCCGGCTCCCGCGCAGCCTGTTCCAGCTCTTCTTTGACAGCGAGGCGCATTGCCGCTATGCTGTCATATCCCTGTTTTGCAGCCCACTCTTCCGTAAGATCCGCCGGTCTTGCGCAGGATTGAAGAGTCACTCTGTAGTCTGCCGACACTCCCCGAAGCTCCTCTCTCGGGTCATCCTCCGGATAAGAGATCGTAAAGGAACGGGTCTCCCCAACCGTCATCCCGATCAAGGCATCTTCAAAGCCTTCAACCATTTCACCGCTGCCCACAAGCAGGGAATAATTATTTCCAATGCTGCCGT
>CACZSO010000352.1 GCA_902783795.1 uncultured Eubacteriales bacterium | reverse complement strand
GGAAATCCGCTTCCGAAAGCCCGTTCTTCTGAAGGAGCTCTGTCCGGGCGGTCTTCAGAAGTTCTGCTTCCTCCCTGAGCCGCTCTTCCTCTTCCTTCTGTCCGCGGATGGCTGCCCGGGCCCGGGCTGCTGCGTTCTCAGCGTAGTCATCCTCCCAGGTCCTGATCTCGGGGAAGCGGCTGTACAATGTTTCTTTTCTCTTATTCAGTTCCGCGATATGCTTCATCCGGCGCCTGTCATAGACCCGCATCAGTTCCGCGTACTGGTCATCTTTTAACGACATGCTCCCTCCGCCTTTCAGGATTCAAGGAAATCATCCACCAGGGCATCAAAATCTGTATGCCGCTCGGAAAAGTTATGGAAAGAGGTCTTCCTGGATTTTCTGGGACTGTCTTTTTTCTGGTCCTGCTTCTTTTCGCTCCGGAATTTCTCATCCTCTTCTTCCGCATCTTTCAACGTCTTTACGCCGGAATTCTCCCAGGCTTTCAGGATGGAATCCGTATACTTGAAGGAGGGCTTATCCGAATGTTCCACCGTCCGCCGGCAGGCTTCCAGGATCATGGGAAGGTCAAAGACCTTTGTCCAGCTTTCAATGTAATCCAGTTCATCGCTTACCAGTTCCCGGTTCTTGATGCCCAAAGCCTTCTTTATGCTGTATACGGTCTTATTTCTGCCGGAAGAGGCTTCCTTGATCTCCTGAAGGGAACTTAAGCCTTCCTTCTTCCAGTTCCTGGCCACTGTCAGGAAATAGGAGGGTGCTATCCTTCCCTGCTCCACACAGTGTTCCACCAGGTACTCGGCTATATCCATGTCCTTATCGAACAGCAGGTAGCAGTTTCCCAGGGCATCCCGCAGGCGCCAGTTCACCGGACCCTTCATCAGATATTCTGCCAGAGCCAGGATCTCTTCAAAGTTTGCATCATTATCCAGGACACTTAAGTCCACCGGGGCTGCAGTTTCCGGAGCCGGCTGTTTCTTATCCTGCTTCGGCAGCTGCATCACATTATCCGGCACCCGGCTCTTCTGGGCAGGCTTTTCCGCCTTCGGATGCCCTGCTGCCGGATGTCCGTTCCCCTGGCGCACCGTGATGCCGGAAAGCTCACCGTCTGAATACTCCAGGGAAAGCACGCCCTTTTCCTCCCAGGACATCAAAGCCTGGCTCACCTTTTTGGGTGTCACATCAAACAGATCAGCCATATCATGAAGAGACAGCAGGATAGACGGATCCCTGAAGGCCCTTAACAGATACAGATATACCTTCAGTTCTTCCTCAGACGCTTCGGGCATAAACGTATCTATGAACTCAACGGGGATCTCCACCACCTTATATTCTGTTTCAGAATACAGATTCAGCTTCTTCATGACTGCCTTTCTCCTGCACAGAAACCCGGTGCTTCTTAAGCGGTTTCTGTGCTTCTTGCTGTAAAAGTATATCATAAAACACGGAAAAGAAAAGGGCAAAAAAATCAGGCAGAAAGTGAATAAACAATGTGGATTTTGTGGACATTGTTCATTTTTTCTGCCGGAATCAAAAAGTCAAGGAATTAAGCGAAATCCAGAAATGGCCTTTCGGCTGCTCCCTTTTTTGAAATTATGTGAATTATGTGGATTATGTCAGTTTCTCACCTTTTTTGCTCTGAAAGCCGCTTGGATCAAGGCTTTTTTGAACTGATTCATTTTGTGGATAAACAGATGGGCGGCCCCTTTTTTCTGTGGTTTTATGCCCTTTTTTCAGGCCTCGTCTTTCCAGGACAGGCGGTGAAGGGCCCCATAGTCCTGCAAGCCTTGAAAATCCTGCTGTCTAAGGGCTTCATAGAGGATAACTGCCACTGAATTCGCCAGGTTTAACGAACGGATAGACTCATTCATGGGGATCCGGATGCAGTCCGCTTCATGCTCGACGAGGATCTCCTCCGGGATACCCGCCGTTTCTTTTCCGAACATGATAAAGTCATCCGGCTGATAGGACACTTCTGTGTAAGTCTGGTGGGCTTTCGTGGTAGCCATGTATACATGGGCACCGGGATGCTTCTTTATGAAATCATCAAAGCTGTCATAGACATAGACTTCCAGGTCCTTCCAGTAATCCAGCCCTGCTCTTTTTAAAAGTTTATCATCCAGAGAAAAGCCCAAAGGCCTGATAAGATGCAGCGCCGTGCCGGTGGCCACACAGGTCCGGCCGATATTGCCCGTATTTGACGGGATCTCAGGTTCATGCAGTACGATATTCATAACATATCCTTTACTGTTCTTCCAGTCTATAGTATTTCCGGGGTCTTTCCAGATACCGTTCTTCTTCTCCCCGGATCAGGATCTTTTTCTTTCCTTCTTTCAGTCTCCCCAGGACGGCTGCGGGAAGGCCCAAAGCCTTCAGCGCCTGTAAAGTTTCATCAGCATCCTCAAAGACACCCAGTACCACGCCGGCGGCATACAGTTCGTAGGGGTTCCCTTCCAGGGTATTCATGATCTCCACCGTCTGCTGCCGGATGGGGATCTTTTTCATATCCACCCTAAAGCCCAGTTCCAGCGCCTTCGACATCCGGTACAAGGCCCCGAAGACCCCGCCCATGCCGGCGCATACATGGTACAAGCTGTTTTCTTCAAAAAACTTCACGGCTCTTTTATACTCTGTCCACCCGGGGTCCAGGGGATATTTCTCCAGATAAGCGGGGCTGTAGCGCTTCAGCAGCACTTCCTTTTTCGCTTCATAAAAGACCGCCGCGCCGCTCTCCCCGGCATAGCCGGTCATGACGATGTACTTTCCGGCCATGGCTTTTCTGAAGCCGTTTACGGCCGGCCCTGCATCGCCCTCTTCTATGTGAAGATCTTTGCCTGTCCCTGCGTCAAAAGCCGGAAAAGGGGCTTTTAACAGCTTTAAGAGCGCTTCTGTAAAGAAGCGCTCATCATACATTTCTTTTCTCTTTTCTTCTGTTCCTTTTTCTGCCATCTTAACAGATCATGCTCAGGAAAGCAGCATGCCGATCACGGTGGATGCCAGCAGCACAAAGATCAGGATGATCACCACCACCGCGACGATCTTTTTCCGTTTTTCTTCTTTTTTCGAAGTTCTTCCTGCCATTTCTTCTCCTTATTTTTCTACGGCTGACGGGCAGATATCCTTAAGGAAGCACTGGCTGCACTGCGGTCTTCTCGCAAAGCAGATGGTGCGGCCCAGGGTGATGATCTGCATATTGTAACGGATCCAGTTTTCCTGAGGAAGGATCTCCATCAAGTCGTATTCCACCTTTTCCGGATCTGTTTCCTCCGTGAGCCCCAGTTTCTTCGAGATCCGTTTGACGTGGGTATCCACCACCACGGAAGGTTTCCTGTACACATTGCCCAGGATCACATTAGCCGTCTTCCGGCCCACGCCGGGCAATGTCAGCAATTCCTCCATGGTGTCCGGCACCACCCCGCCGTACGCTTCTCTCAGCCTTTTCGTGCAGCCGATGATATTCCTGGCTTTCGCATGATAGAATCCGATGGAATGGATCTCCCTTTCCAGTTCCTTCACATCCGCGTCCGCGAAGGCGTCCAATGTGGGAAACACTTCAAATAGACGCGGCGTTACCATGTTCACCCGGGCATCGGTGCACTGGGCGGACAATATGACGGCGATCAGAAACTGCACCGGCGTTTCATGGTCCAGGTAGCAGATATCGTCTGTACCGTATTCCCGGTCCAGCCTGGACAGGACCTCTTTTACATAACTTTCTTCTGGTCTATTCATAATATCATTTGTCTTTGACAAAGCCCAGGCTGATGTAATTCGTCTGCTCTTCCGTGGAGACATAAACAGCTGCCAGCTGGAGATGGGTGGTCAGACCCTGGGCTGTGGTATAGGTCCATTCTGCCGTTCTGGAAGAAGTGATGACTCCGTTTACATCCCGCTCTGCTTCCTTTTCTTCCGGCTCTCCGAACTTTTCCTTAAGCTTTTCTTTATACTGGTTAAAAAGCTCTTCCAGTGTCATGGGCCTCGTGACAGGCTTGTCCGCTGAATTCATATAGACCAGGGAGACCATAAAGCCCACTCCGTCCTGATCCACCGTAACGCAGGTCTCATCATTTTTGCAGTCCAGCAGTCTTTTCAGCATACCGTCGCCGGTATAGATGACTTCTCCTGCTTCTGAATATCCCTGCACGGCATTCAGCGGAGCCCCGGTGGCTTCCCGGATCTCTTTGATGGTCATATTCCAGGTAAGGCCCGGGAAATGGTAGCCTTCGCTGTCAGACAGTATTTCATCCAGGTCCAGTTCATCGGCCTGGGCCAGATGTTTTTCTCTTTCCAGGGCGCGGCCCAAAGGAGACATACATCCGGCCAGCAGGGAAAGTGTCAGGATGACCAGCATTAAAACCGCGGCCGGCTTTCTCATATTTTTCATTCTCATTTCTCTAAATAGCTGTTGATCAGTATATTGCTGTCAAAATAGTTGATCTTCATGGCTTTCCTGACATCGGAAAGTGTCTGGGCGGCTTCATTCTCAGCCGCTTCTGTTCCCTTCTTCAGGATCTCCACCACCGCATCCAGGTTCTTTTCATAGTCAGCCCGGCGCTCACGGATGGGCTTAAGCAGCTTCTCCATGACCGCCATCAAAAACCGTTTCACCTTCACATCGCCCAAACCGCCGCGGGTATAATGATCCTTCAGTTCCTGCAGGTTCGCATACTCCGGCAGGAAAGCGGCAAAATCCTCGTCCTCGCAGAAAGCATCCAGATAAGTAAAGACTGTATTGCCCTCCAGATGGCCGGGATCTGAGACCTGGATATGCAGAGGATCTGTGTACATGCTCATGATCTTCTGCTTCACGGTCTTCTCATCGTCCGAAAGATAGATGCAGTTATTCAGGGATTT
>CACZSO010000351.1 GCA_902783795.1 uncultured Eubacteriales bacterium | reverse complement strand
CTGCCGTCACTATGGACAACTTCTGCCGGGCTGTTCGATTGTAAACAATAAACTTAATGACATTGGCAACGTCCCAATGATTCACGTCTGCCCGATTAATGGTCAGGTATGATAATAGCCGGGGATCTCCCATTCCAGGTCGATCCCGTTGTGCCGCCAGGTGTTTGCACCGGGACAGAAACCTGTTACTACAAGATACTGCCAGGAACTTGCTGTCTTCAGAGCATCATAGACATAGCGAAGCGGAATATACTGCCTGTTGTGGGCAGGATTTCCTGAATCCCCTAAAAAGACGGTGTCATTCAGGGCATTATAGAGCCAGAGGTTGACATAATGACCCTCGACATCCTGCCAGTAATGGCTGTCATTATAACTGCTGACTAGTGCTATGACAGAGATGGCATCTGCTACGTTTGCCTGAAATTCTTCATAGGTATCATCTTTGGTCATAAGGCTTGTGTAGATGCCGGCAGATTCCAGTGTTTCGGCAAGATAGGGCCAGTCAATGGCACCAAATCCGCTTACAGGCGTATAGCCGGATACCTCCTGGGCATATTCATACATATCGATGGGAGAGCAGTCAAAAGGGGTCAGGGTGCTGTAGATATTCGCCAGGTCGCATAGGCCGCAGCCGAATACACTGAATTTCTGGTCTGCCAGGACCAGATCACACCAGGAACCGGACCAGTCTGCTTTTGATGACCAGGCTCTTGGTCCCTGGAGGAAGGTGTAGATGTCGGTCTCGGTAAGGGACAGGTCGGAGCCGGTAAGTATAACCGGCTCTCCCGAAGACGGAATGTTTTCTGTCTGCTCTGTTTTGGCCGGATCATGTGAAGTATCCTGAGTATCCGGACCCTGCTGGTCTTTTTTGGATCTTAAAAAAGGAGCCAGGAACAAAAACAGGACCATTAAAACAAGAAAGGCATAAAGAAAAAGTGTGCCGGCTGTCATGCTCCGTTTTCTTTTTTTTCTGTATCTGCGTTTATCTGAATTCATTGTTTTTTCTGTAGATTCGTGTGTAACCTGAGTAAATGCGCTGTACACGGGAAAAGAACAGGTTATGGAAACACGGATCAGACCTCCACCCGTACAGTGTACAGGAAATTCCGGCAAAAGTAAATAAACCGGTCTGTGAAAAAACTGTGATGCCTTCCCCGTGACCCTTCTGTACAATTTATTGTGTTAATACGTTAAAAAGACAAAATTTTATCTTGCCAAACAAACCGGAATATGGTAAGGTATAAAAGACCTGAGAAGAAGAATAGTACCACAGCCTCTTACCTTACAGGGAGCTGCTATTAGTGCGACGGCAGCAGGCAATACTGCGGGAATGGACTTTGGAGGTCATTATTTAATGAGTGGACGCGGACGGGGTCTGCGTCAAGCAGGGTGGCACCGCAGGAGTCAGGCTCTTGTCCCTACAGTATCTGTAGCATGGACGGGGGCTTTTATTTTTTCCTCCTCCATGGAAACCGCGTTGCAAAAAAGGAGAAAAATTATGAGCAGCAGCAAAATTCCTTACAAAATCTATCTTGAAGAAAATGAGATCCCCACTTCCTGGTATAATGTCCGGGCTGATATGAAAAACAAGCCCGCGCCGCTTATCCATCCGGGTACATTACAGCCCCTCAGGTTTGAAGATATGCAGCCTATTTTCTGCGATGAACTGATCAGGCAGGAGCTGGATAATGATACGGCCTATATCCCGATTCCGGAGGAAGTGCTGAATTTTTATAAAATGTATCGTCCCTCTCCCCTGACCCATGCCGTTTTTCTTGAAAGACTTCTCGATACTCCGGCACATATTTATTATAAGTTCGAAGGCAATAATACGTCAGGCAGCCATAAGCTGAATTCGGCTATCGCCCAGGCTTATTATGAAAAAAAACAGGGACTTAAAGGTGTAACGACCGAGACAGGTGCCGGTCAGTGGGGAACGGCTCTTTCCATGGCCTGTTCATATTTTGAACTTGACTGCAAGGTATATATGGTCAAAGTATCCTATGAGCAGAAACCTTTCCGCCGTGAAGTTATGCGTACCTACGGAGCTAATGTAACACCTTCCCCATCCATGGAAACGAACATCGGACGGAAGATCAATGAAGAATTTCCCGGGACCACGGGGTCTCTTGGCTGTGCTATTTCAGAAGCGGTGGAGGCGGCGGTTTCAACGCCCGGCTACCGTTATGAACTTGGATCTGTACTGAATCAGGTTCTTCTGCACCAGTCCATCATCGGTCTGGAAACGAAAAAAGCCTGCGAAAAATACGATATCAAACCGGATATCATTATTGG
>CACZSO010000350.1 GCA_902783795.1 uncultured Eubacteriales bacterium | reverse complement strand
TATTCAGGACGAGCTGCAGACCCTCTATACCTCTGGCACCGTGTTCCACGCCTTCTTAGGTGAGAAACTTCCCGACTGGCAGTCCGCGGCGTCCCTGGTCAGAAAGATCGCAGAAAACTACCGTCTGCCTTATTACACCATGTCCCCGACCTACTCCGTCTGCCGTACTCACGGGTATCTGGCGGGTGAGCAGTTCCGCTGTCCGGAATGCGGTGAAGTGACGGAAGTCTACAGCCGCATCACCGGTTACTACCGTCCGGTCCAGAACTGGAATGACGGCAAGGCTCAGGAATATAAGGACAGGAAGACTTATGACCTGGCAGCTTCAAGGCTGATCAAAGGCAGAAGGACCACGAAGACCCAGGAGAAGATCGAAGAGGTCAAACTGGAGATCGAGAAAGCGGAAGATATGAAGCCTGAGGTACAGGAAGAAGTCAGGGCTGCAGCAGCTTCTCAGGAGACTGTCTTGAAGCTGTTTGCCACCACCACCTGCCCCAACTGCAAGATCATTGCCGCCCAGATGGATAAGATGGGGATCCCCTATGAGAAGATCTACGCGAATGAAACACCGGAAGAGGCGATCCTCTATGGTGTGAAGCAGGCCCCCACCCTGATAGCCCTGCAGGGCGATGAAGTGGTGAAATGCGTAGGCGTTTCCGAGATCCGCAAGTTCCTGGCAGGCGCTTTCCAGAAAGCCTGATAAAGAAGATCCCGCCTGATGGCAGGATGAGAAAAGGCCGCTGCACCGGTGTGCTGCGGCCTTCTTGAACAGAAAAAACACATGCAGAGGACAGCATTATGTATGACATTATCATCATCGGAGGCGGCCCTGCCGGACTGACAGCTGCCGTCTATGCCGCCAGGGCGGAAAAATCCGTCCTGGTCCTGGAAAAAGAGACAGCCGGCGGCCAGATCACCCAGTCACCCTCCGTGGAAAACATTCCCGGATTCACCCAGATCGCCGGCACTGAATTTGCCGACCGGCTGGTGGAGCAGGCCATGGCCCAGGGAGCCGAGATCGAATTCGGAGAGGTGATCTCCCTTACCGATCATGGCAGCTATAAGACGGTGGAGACTGATCTGGGAGACAGCTTTGAGGCTAAAGCCGTGATCATTGCCACCGGGGCAAAACATCGTCATCTGGGCCTGGAAAGAGAAGAGGAGTTCATCGGGAACGGTATCTCTTTCTGTGCCGTCTGTGACGGTGCTTTCTATAAAGGACAGAAGGTGGTCATGGTAGGGGGCGGGAATTCAGCCCTGGTGGAAGCCGTGATGCTCTCTGACCTGGCGGCGGAACTGGTGATCCTGCAGGACCTGCCCTTCCTTACCGGAGAGAAAAAAGTCCAGGACATCCTGCTTGCCAAAGACAATGTAAAAGTCATCACCGGGGTCCATGTGGTGAAACTTCTGGGGGAAGATACCCTGACCGGCGCTGTGATCGAGAAAAACGGCGGAATTACCGAAGAAATAACCTTTGACGGTATGTTTGTCGCTGTCGGGACAGAACCCCAGAATGAGGCCTTTTCGGGTCTTATAGAGTTGGACGAAAGAGGCTATGCCATAACAGAGGCCGGAATGAAGACGAAGACTCCCGGTATCTTTATGGCCGGTGACTGCCGCGTCAAAAAGATCCGCCAGGTAGCCACGGCGGCAGCTGACGGGGCAGAGGCAGCCCTTTCCGCCATCGATTATCTGGAAGGATCATTATGAACGGGACAGAGAGAGCACTGAAAAAGACCGCCTTCATCCTGGTCACAGTGGGTTTTATGATAGCTCTGATCGCCAGATGCGGCTACTGGAGCATTAACTGGGAGACGGGCAATATCAATAAACCGAACTGGCTCAGGATCCGTTTCCTGATCTTTTATCTTTTGCCTCTCGCCCTGATGATGGTGCATTTTCTTGTGAACCGGAAGAAAACGGTCCGCGGGTTTTACATTTTTGCCTGCATCCTGATGGCCGGCCAGGCTTTGATAAAGGCACTGGGGTTCATGACAGCAGAGGATAAACAGCTTTTCCTATGCGTGCTGGAAGGAGTGGCCTTCGGTGGTTTTCTTGCCTGTGCGGTGGAGACGCAGCAGATGTCCGAGGGGCGGCTGCTGCCGCTGTTGATCCTTACCGTCATGGTGCTGATCCACGGCTGTATCATCGTCATGGAAGGCAGGACAGTTTTCCGAGAGAACCATGAGACAGCCATCGGCATCTACTATGTGCTTTCAGAGGCCGGATTGATCTTTTTCGATATCGCCGTGATCCTGGACCTGGTATCCGGGGAAATTCCGGAACAGGAGGGGATAGAAGAGGATGAGGAAAGGGAATAACAGAACAGATCAGGAAAGCAGTGATCACCGGCATTTTGTGCCATGTGCTGGTGAAAGATAAGACATAAGCTGGCTGGATAATATAAGAAAGGAAGACCCTTATGCTGAATGTCAATGACAGACTCCACGGTTTTATCGTCCGTGAAGTAAGAGAAGTAAAGGAACTGAAGGCCGTCATGGTCCGGATGGAATATGAAAAGAACGGGGCAGACCTGGTCTGGCTGGACCGGAAGGATGAAAATAAGACTTTTGCCATCACTTTTAAGACCATCCCCACAGATAATACCGGCGTGTTCCATATCCTGGAGCATTCCGTATTGAACGGTTCGGAAAAATACCCGGTGAAGGAGCCCTTCGTGGAGCTTCTGAAAAGTTCCCTCCAGACCTTTTTAAATGCCATGACTTTCCCGGATAAGACCATGTATCCCGTGGCTTCCCGGAATGATCAGGATTTTCTGAACCTGGTGGATGTCTATCTGGACGCCGTGCTCCATCCCTTAAGCATTAAGGATCCCCATGCCTTCCTGCAGGAAGGCTGGCATTATGAGATGGAAAGCCTCACGGATACCCCGATATTCAACGGCGTGGTGTTCAATGAGATGAAGGGGGCTTATGCTTCTGCAGATTCGGTGGAAGAGGAGAAGATCAAAGCCCTGCTGTTCCCGGATAACTGCTACGGCTACGACTCCGGCGGAAACCCGGAATTTATCCCGGATCTGACTTATGAAATGTATCTGGAAAACCATGCCCGCTATTATCATCCCTCGAATTCACGGATCTTCTTAGACGGGGCTGTGGACATGGAGGCAGTGCTTTCGAAGATCGACAGCTTCCTTAAGGATTTTGACCGCATCGATATCGATTCCGATATTCCTTACCAGGCTCCGGTGCATCCGGAGGAGCAGACGGTGCCTTACGAGATCAGCGAAGAGGATGATGCTGAGAATAAAGTCCTGCTGGCGGAAGGCTTTGTCTACGGCACTTATAAGGACCACCTGAAATCCCTGGCGCTCTCTGTGATCGCAACAGCGCTTACCGGGTCTAATGAAGCACCGCTTAAGAAAGCTATCCTGGATCAGAACCTGGCGGAAGACATAGCCTTCCGGGCAAATGACGATGGTTTCCAGCAGCCTTATATCACCATCACGGTGGATAATACCTCCCTGGAGAAAAAGGAAAAGGTCTTTGAGACCATCCGCGCGGTGCTGACCGAGCAGACAGAACAGGGACTGGATAAAAAGCGGGTCGAAGCCATCTTAAACAACCTGGAATTTACGCTTCGGGAAAAGGACTATGGCCGCATGCCGAAAGGCCTCATCTACGGCATCGGCGCCATGGGCTCCTGGCTCTACGGCGGAGATCCCATCGAAGCGCTTCTGTACGATGAACTGTTTAAAACGCTGAGAGAAAAGGTAAAGGAGGGGTATCTGGAAGACCTGATCCGCTCAGCCATTCTCGAAAACGATCATACCGCCCGCCTGGTCATGGTGCCCTCCGCGGAAGTGGGGCGTGAAAAACAGAAGAGGGAAGAAGAGAAGCTGAAAGAACGCGCGAAGGACTGGGATGATGCGAAAAAGCAGGAGATCATAGAGACCTTCAAGAAACTTCGTGAACGGCAGAATGC
>CACZSO010000349.1 GCA_902783795.1 uncultured Eubacteriales bacterium | reverse complement strand
TGCCACATTATTCCAACGAGGCAACCCTTTTCTATCCATCCATGCACTCCTGACCGCGGTTTTCTTAACTGCATTCAGCAAAGGCATCATCGTTCCTTTCCGGAGCTTCTTTGTCTTTTCCATCCCGGCATCCTCCTTTCCTGTATGATGACCGCAGTATAGCACATTCTTTTCATTTTGTGTTCGAAGTTGCAAAATCGACCAGAATGATGCAAATCCGGTCGGTTTTGCGCGAATATTGACATGAAAGACTTTTTTGAAAATGATATAGCAGCTTAAGAAGGTGCTGCTCTAACACAAGATACACTCCTGATGTTTCAATAGTATTTCAGATTAAATTCCATGAATTCATCCTCCCAGGTGTTTTATAATGATGATACCGATATCCCCTCCTTTAGATCATCCATCGCATAGATCACCAGTAATAAGATCGGTATCAGATAGATGACAGATGCCGCAAAAGAGAGGCCGAACGCATCCTCCCTGATCCTGGACAGATAAACGGAAAGCGGATAATCGGAAGGATTCGTATACATGATCAGCGGAAGTTCGACCATGTTCCAATACTCCGCCAGCACAAGTAAGCCCAGCGCAATGATCGGCCCTTTCGACTGGGGAATGACGATCCTTGTCAGGACTTTCCACTGTCCTGCCCCGTCTGTCCTGGCCGCCTCGATCACTTCTTTCGGTATCTTCCTCATGGTTTTTGTCAGAAGATACACCGGAAACGGGGAGAAGATGCCCGGCAGCCAGATGGCAAAGTCTGTTCCTAAAAGATGCAGTCTTTTTATGGCAAAATAATTCGGCACCACCGCCGCTTGTACCGGTGTCAGCATCAAAAGAAGATATAACAGCAGAAGAACATCGCCGGTTCTTTTTCTGCACAGCATGATCCCGTAAGATACCGATACGGAAATGATCATCTGAAGTACCGTGATGGGCAGCACCAGCTTTACCGAGTTCCAGAAACGGAACAGGTAATCCGGTGAAGCGATCAGGATATTCCTGTACTGTTCGGCAGTCAGCTTCGTTAGATCAGTCAATACGGCAGCCATACCTGCAGGATCATTGCGGGAAGCCGCTTCCTTAAGCAGGAGGATCTGTTCTTCCGGAAACCAGGAAAACAGGAGGATGCAGAGGATCGGAATCACGGCTGCAGCTGCGGTTATCCCCGGTATAAGTCCTGGATAGTGTTTTTTCTTCTTCATCCTTCCAGTCCCTCACTGATCTTCTTCTCCACGTATATAAGTATCAAGAGGCTGGCAAAGACGATACCTTCTGTCAGTACGGCTGCCGCCGACATTTTCGGATAGTTCAGGTTCTGGACCGCGTTGTTTATATAGTGAGAGATCATGTAGACATCTTCTCCCGGATGAGGTCCGTACAGAAGATAAGCTTCACGATACAGCCGGAAAGAATTCGCGGTGATCATCAGTACGGAAAAAACAACCGCCGGAATCAGGAAAGGAAGGATAATGTTTACAAATATCCTTACCCTTCCGGCGCCTTCCACTTCAGCCGCTTCGATCAGTTCCGCAGGCACCCGCTTCAGACTCTCCGACAGGATCAGCGTATGATAGCCGATATATTTCCACAGAAAAACAGCCATAAGCACTTCCATGCTCTTTTCATAAAGGATCCTGTAAGGAAGCACTGCCTGAAGAAAAACCACAACCACAGCGGAAGGAATGACCATGGGCAGCAGCATAAGGCTTTGACACAGTTTTCTGAAGCGCTCCATCTTATTGACCTGAAAAGCTAAATATAATGAAATGGGGATCAATAAGACACAGCCTCCCAGTGCCATGATCGTACTGTGGCCGGCCGCAAGTCTGAAGGCGCTGCTGTTTATCAATTCCTTATACTGTTTAAGACCGGCAAATACTTTTCCTGCCGTATCACTTAAAGAAAAACGCAGCGTGATAAAAAACGGCAGGAAATAGAAAATGATCAGTCCTAAAAAGCCCGGAAGGAGGAAGGTGAGATGCTTATGTTTAACAATATATCGTCTGACAGATACGCGCTTATTCATGGCTTTCATCCTTTACTCTTACCATTTCACATGCTTCCGGCAGAACACTGCAGTCTTTGACCAGGAGCGAGTTATGAGAAAGGACCGATTCCACCGCAGTCTTCATCGTACCCGCATCTGTCTCCAGGATCACCGCGTCCACCCGGTTCAGATAATACCTTTTCCCCAGGGGTGTTTCACGGATCACGATCTCGAACAGGCACTGTCCTTTCTCATCCGAATATACCGCGGAAAGAGGCACAGTTTTGTTATAATACGTATCATTGACCGTACCGGATGTCACATGAACGGCTTCCACTTCCGGCAGCTGCTTTTTCAGCATGTGATCCGAGAAGAAAGTCAGGCCGGCAAGGATCAGCAGATATACAATAAGTATCCCCAATACAATCTTTTTCCGGGTCTTCATCTGTCACTCCGCATAATAGATTCTGATCCTTTGGAAGATCCGTGTGGCAGCCGTTTCTGCAGTGATTTGTCCCAAACTGTAAGCATCCACTTCTTCACTGATTATCTTTTCGATCTCTGTGTC
Organism: uncultured Eubacteriales bacterium; assembly: GCA_902783795.1. GTDB lineage: Bacteria > Bacillota > Clostridia > Lachnospirales > Lachnospiraceae > UBA1267. Next base: position 1,453 of record CACZSO010000349.1, on the reverse strand, counting down.
GGTATCATCCAAAACGGCAATACTGTCAATCAGCATTTCTGCGTCATCCAGCATCTCCTGATTTAAAAACGGTATCGGAGCAAAAACAGCGATCTCTTCTTCCTGGATACCTGTTCCGATTCCGGAAAAATATAAAGGGTCAATATCCGGATCTGTTTTTATCAATTCAATAGTGTTGTGAAATACTTTTTTATTTACCGGGATGGTGTCTTTCTGGTAAACCCTGTTTCCTGTCTGGTATTCTTCTCCCAATGTGTATTTCAGGAACTCCCAGGCCTTCTCTTTTAAAGAACTTTGTTTTAAGATTCCAAAAGAGATCATGCTTTTTGCAGAAGAGTTATTCTGTGAGGCACTTGGAAAACCCACAGCCTTCACCGGGGCGCCAAAAGTCTCATAAACATGAATAATCTCTTCCTCGCTTTGACTGTACAGCTCATCCTGGGTTAGACTTTCCGATACGGCAAAAGCCCTGGCTCCACGAAAAACCTCTAAAAACCGTCCCATTCCTGTACGCATTTTTGTCTTTGTCCCAAATAAAAGCTGCCGGTCCAGATGAAACAGCGCTGTTTCTGTTCCATCATCCTGTTTGTCTTCTCCGGAAAACATAGCCGCTGCTTCGATCCATGGAATAAATGCTGAAGCGTCTTCGAAGAGGTCTGAAGTCTTTTCCCCATGTTTATAAATATACAAGCAAAAATCATGGATAAAGTCAGATCTCAAATGGTTTTTCCCGAATATCTGCAGCAGTTTGGCAGGATCTGTCAGGGCTGCTGTCTCAACATCCTCTATTTCTCCCAGATTAGCTTCTTTCGCATAATAAGTGTTTAAAGAAAATAACGGTGTCAGATTAATCAGCACACCTTGTCTTTCGCTGGCTTTCCAGATATTGGTGAAATAATCCGCTTCTGTGATTTCCGGATCTTCACGGATATAATCCCAGAGGTTTTCAAGGACACTCGTGTCAATATAGCCTTGAAGGGAAGCTGCATCATCGATTCCGTTAAAGCAAACCACATCCCCGGCTGTTCCGTCCATGATGTCGGTGTTTAACAGCTTTTCTGCATCTTCGCAGGAAGAATCTAGCTGGAACGGATCATAATACTCTTTTATTACAGCCTTGAATGCCGGATCGGATGCATTGTACATATTGACTGCATACCGTAAGAGTTCCGAACTTTGCAGACAGGCTATAGTAAGCATTTCAGCATGAGCTGCTGTCTCATCATCTGCAGCCGCAGGAGTCAGGCAAAAAAGTGTCCATTTATTTTTGCCGTCATCAGATAAAGATATAAAGAGCCTGCCTTCTTTGTCCTCACCTACCGTTTCCAATACACTTGCATCTATACCTGCGGTGGTAAATACAAGCATCTCTTCAAAATGTTCAAGTGCCGGATCAACGCTGTACAGTTTTTTGCTGTCTGTTATCAGAAGCTTTCCGTCACTTCCTGTAAAT
>CACZSO010000348.1 GCA_902783795.1 uncultured Eubacteriales bacterium | reverse complement strand
TTACAAAATCATACCGGTCTTCCTTAACACTCTCTTCCAGAAGCTCGATAAGGAGCCGCCTGCGGATGATATAGATACCGCAGTTTACTTCTCTGCCGGTCTCAACCACAGGTTTTTCTTCAAAAGTGATCACGCGGCCATCTTCGTCCGTGGTGATCTGGCCGAAGCGGTTCGCATCTTCCCAATCCTTTACCACCGTGGATACCAGGGTGATATCCGCGCGTTTCTGGACATGGTAATCCATGACGTCATTATAATTCAGCTTATAAATGCCGTCACCGGAGGCCACGATCACATAAGGCTCGTGGCTCTGTTTTAAGAAATCAATATTCTGATACATGGCATCGATAGTGCCGCGGTACCAGTTTGAGTTCTCCTGTGTGATGGTAGGCGTATAGACAAAGAGACCGCCCTGTTTCTGGCCGAAATCCCACCATTTGGAGGAATTCAGGTGCTCATTCAAGCTGCGGGTATTATACTGAAGAAGCACCGCAACTTTCTGGATCCTGGACTCTGCCATATTTGTCAGTGTGAAATCGATAGCCCTGTATGTTCCTGCCACCGGGAGCGCCGCGATCGCACGGTTCCTGGTGAGATCCAGCATCCGTTTATTATTGCCGCCGGCTAAAATAATTCCTACTGCCTTCATTCTAAATCACCTGCCTTTATAATCGCATCACCGGATTCCAGACGGCCGTTCGGATAATCCTCCGGCTCTGTCACGCCCATGATGGCGGTGTTCTTTCCTATGGAGACACCATCCGGAATCACGGAGTCTTCACCGATGGTCACCAGGTCTGCACAGTAGACCTTCGGGTTATAGGTGCTCTCTTTATATTCTCCGAAGCCTAAAGAGCAGTTCTCGCCTATGGTCACATCCTCTCCGATGATACAGCGTGTCAGCTGGGAGTTCTTCTTGACCACGGTGTTGCTCATGATGATGGAATTATCCACCACGGCTCCTTCCTCAATGGTCACGCCGGAGCCGATAACGGAATTCGTCACCCGGCCATAGATCTGGGTGCCTTCACCCACGATGCAGCGCTCCACAAAGGCGTTGGAATCAATGTACTGAGGTTCTACCGAAGGTGTATTCGTATAGATCTGCCAATATTCCTCATAAAGGTTAAATACCGGCACCAGGTCGATCAGCTCCATATTCGCTTCGAAGTAGGAGGACAATGTTCCTACGTCTTTCCAGTAGCTGTTGTATTCATAGCAGAATACGGCATCTCCGCGGTTATGGCAGTAGGGGATCACGTGCATGCCGAAATCCAGATTCGGAACAGTCTTATTCGCGATCAAAGCTTCACGCAAAAGCTTCCATGTGAAGATATAAATACCCATGGAGGCCAGGTTGCTCTTCGGCTCCTTCGGTTTTTCCTGGAAATCCGTGATCCTTCCGGTCTCCGGATCTGTGATCAGGATACCGAAACGGCTGGCTTCCTCGATGGGCACCGGCATGGCAGCCATGGTGATATCTGCCTTTTTCGCCTTATGGAAGTTCAGCATCAGGCTATAATCCATCTTATAGATATGGTCACCGCCCAGGATCAGTACATATTCCGGGTCAAATTGATCAATGAAGTTGATGTTCTGGAAAATAGCATCTGCAGTACCGGCAAACCAGCTGGATTCTCCTGATTTTTCATAGGGTGACAGAATGGTCACGCCGCCGTGGTTCCTGTCCAGATCCCACGGAATACCTATGCCGATATGCGAATTCAGCCGGAGCGGCTGATACTGTGTCATGACGCCCACGGTATCTACTCCGGAATTAATACAGTTACTCAGGGGGAAATCGATAATACGATACTTGCCGCCAAAAGAGATGGCTGGTTTTGCTGTCTTTGCTGTCAGTACCCCCAGGCGGCTGCCCTGGCCGCCGGCCAGAAGCATCGCTATCATTTCTTTTTTAGCATTCATGACTCTCCACTTCCTTACTCAAGTGATAATTTGATAAATTTATTGTAATACATATTAAAAAAAATGCAACATCTTTTTTCATGGTTATATCGGTTTTTTGTTAAAATTGCATAAGACAGAAAAACCCGGCTCCTTACGCATAAGAAACCGGGTCATATCATTTACTGACGTTTGACTTTTGAAGGTGAGCAGCGCCACATGGCGTTCAGGACCTTTTCATTCGGCTCGAATTCCACCACTGTACGTCCCTCATCTTCATTGCTGAAAATGATGAAATATGTCTGGGCATCGGCTTCACGGGAGGTAAAGTTCTTATACGAAACCCCTCCCTGTGTCAGTTGCTGCCGTTTCTGCTCTGTGGCAGGCTCCACCGATTCCACTGAACTCATCTGGATATTCATGGCATTCCGGCGGGAAGTTTTGCTGAAAATGCGGTCGATATCCAGTTCATTGGTCACAAAAGTGTACTCATATTCCACACTTAAGAAACGGCGGCCTACATAGAGGGCAAAGGCAATGATGATGAAGGCCACAAAGCCCCACTTGAAGCTGATCATGAGCCAGATAGCTATAAGGCCCAGGATCACGCCGGCGATGTAGATCAGTGGGAGATAGGCAGGTGCTTTTCTCTTTATCAGCCATTCAGCGTAAATATCGTCATTCACAGGAAACGCTCCTTTCTTAAACTTATGATCACATTCTCAGGAAAGCGCCGAACTTTTCCTTAAGAGAAGCCAGGATATCGTTGACAAAACCATCCAGCACATCGTCCGTAAAAGCTTTATCCTGGGGAGTGAACACCACAGAGAAAGCCATGGACTTCTTGCCAAAGGCCAGCTGCACGCCTTCATAGACATCGAAAAGCTCTACCGAAGTAATGTAGGGGCAAGCCGCTGCAATAGCATTTTCCAGGTCGCTGCAGGGAACATCGGCATCCACCACGAAGGCGAAGTCACGCTTTTCGACATCAAACTTCGGAAGCGGCACATAGGTCTGTTTCGGGGCGAAGAAGCGGGACAGATAATCCATGTCCAGCTGGGCTGTATAGACCGGATAGCGCATATCCAGCTCTTCCTGGATCTCATAGCGCACCTTGCCCAGACAGCCGATGGACTTTCCATCCGCAAAGATCTCGGCGCACTGATAAGGATGCAGGTAAGGCTGTG
>CACZSO010000347.1 GCA_902783795.1 uncultured Eubacteriales bacterium | reverse complement strand
CCCTGCTCTTTCTTTTGTGTATGGAGTTTTGATGAACACCTCATCAGTCAGCCTGTGGCTGACAGCTTCCCCTCAAGGGGAAGCCGGATCATATAATTTTTCCAGGCGGACGTTTGATACGTTCGCCTGTATCATCATTTCACATTTTGTACGGGATCTTGTATACATGGAAACTTACGAAGGCTATGTTGAAAAAATAACCTACCGGAACGAGGAAAACGGCTATACCGTCCTGACCATTAAGGAGGACGGTAAAGAGCTGACCTGCATAGGTACTTTCCCGGCAGTTTCCGAGGGCGAGTACCTGGTGCTTGAGGGTGAAATGACGGTGCATTCCCTGTACGGAGAGCAGCTGAAGGTCACTCAGTATGATTTTCGTGCACCCTCAGATGAGCGTGCCATCGAGCGCTACTTAGGCAGCGGTGCCATCAGAGGCATCGGTGAAAAGATGGCTAAGCGCATCGTGGATATGTTTGGCCGTGATACCATCCGCATCCTGGAAGAAGAGCCGGAAGTTCTGTCTAAGGTGAAGGGCATCTCTGAACGCATGGCCATGGACTTCGCCCTGCAGGTGATCGAAAAACGGGAGCTGCGCTCTGCCGTCTTATTCCTGCAGCAGTTCGGCGTCTCCCTGAATAATGCCGCGAAGATCTATAGGAAGTATGGAAGCGACCTGTACCGTATCGTACGGGAAGACCCGTACCGTCTGGCGGACGATATTACCGGCATTGGCTTTAAGACAGCCGATGATATAGCCCTGTCTGCCGGTTTCTCCCGGGATTCGGAATTCCGCATCCGCTCCGGCATCCAGTATACATTGATGAGGGCCACGGAAAACGGCCATACCTGTCTTCCGAAAGAGATCTTATTCCGTGAAACTGAAAATATCCTGGAGACAGAGATCGCTGATTTTGAAAGTCTGCTGTTTGATCTTCTGACAGAGAAAAAGATCCAGATGAAACGGGTAGAAGGGGAGGAGCGCATCTGGCTTAGCCGCTATTATCGCATGGAATCCCAGACAGCCTTGATGCTTTCAGAACTGAATATTCACGACAGTACCATTTCGGCAGAGAACACAGAAAAGAAACTGCTTAAAATAGAAAAAGAAGAGGGCATCGAACTGGATCCTTTACAGCATCAGGCCCTTATCGAAGCTGCCATGAACGGCATCACCATCCTGACAGGCGGCCCCGGCACCGGAAAGACTACCATTATCAATATGATGATCCGGTACTTTCTGGATGAAGGGTTGGATATCCTGCTGGCCGCGCCTACGGGCCGCGCCGCGAAACGGATGACAGAGGCCACCGGCTATGAAGCCCAGACCATTCACCGCCTGCTGGAGATGACCGGGGATCCGGAAGGTCACGCCCGTTTCCAGCGGAATGAGGACTCACCCCTGGAAGCCGATGTGATCATCATTGACGAGATGTCCATGGTGGATATCTCTCTGATGCATGCCCTTTTGAAAGCCCTGGTGCCGGGCATGCGCCTGATCCTGGTGGGCGATGTGGACCAGCTGCCTTCTGTGGGCTGCGGCAATGTACTTCGTGACCTGATTCGTTCTGATGTCTTTCCCTGCGTCCGCTTAAACCGTATCTTCCGGCAGTCGGAAGACTCAGACATCGTGCTGAATGCCCATAAGATCAATGAAGGTGAGATGATCGAACCGAAGCCCTCCAGGGACTTTCTGTTTATCCTTCGTGATGACGCAGCCTCTATAACCGGTGCTTCCATTACCTTGCTGACCAAAAAACTGCCTGATTATGTCCATGCACAGACATCCCGTCTCCAGGTCCTGACGCCCATGAGAAAAGGGGTGCTGGGAGTGGAGAACCTGAACCGCATCCTGCAGGCGCGGCTGAACCCGCCCTCTGAAAAGAAGGCGGAAAAAACCATGTCCTGGGGTGTTTTCCGGGAAGGCGATAAAGTGATGCAGATCCGCAACGATTACCAGCTGGAATGGGTGGTGCCAGGAGGCTTTCCCGAGACCCGCGGCGTAGGCGTCTTTAACGGAGACAGCGGCATCGTCCGTTTTATCAGTGCCTTTGATGAAACATTGACCGTGGAATTTGACGACAGACGCATCGTGGTCTACCCTTTCTCTGCCCTGGACGAATTGGAGCTTTCCTACGCAGTGACTATCCATAAATCCCAGGGTTCTGAATATCCTGCGGTGATCCTGCCCCTTCTTTCCGGGCCGCGTATGCTGATGAACCGCAACCTTTTATACACCGCCGTGACCCGGGCAAAATCCTGTGTCTGCGTCGTCGGGAAGCTGGAGACCTTCCGTCAGATGATCCTGAATAATGAAGAAGTCAAGCGTTACAGCGGCCTGTGCGATATGCTGAGGGAGCTATATGAGCCTGCTTGACATTCTGTATCCGAAACATTGTCCGGTATGCCTGGATATACTGCCGCCGGGGAAAAAGCTCATCTGTGACCCGTGCCGCAAGAAGATCGCTTATGTGAAGGAGCCTTATTGCCTGAAGTGCGGCCGGCCTATGACACAGGAATGGGAAGAATATTGCCAGAACTGTAAAAAACGGTTTCCGTCCTTTGAACGGGGGCTGGTCTGGGCCCAGTATTCTTCGAAAGCCATCCGGACCATGCTGTCCCAGGTCAAATACCACGAAGACCCCCAGCTGTTAGACTTTCCCTGCCTGGATTTTGCCGAACGCTGTAAAGATATGGTCGCAGGTTTTCACGCTGAGTGTCTGATCCCGGTGCCTGTCCATAAAAGCAGGCTTAAGGAACGGGGATATAACCAGGCAGAAGAGATCGCAGACCGCCTGGGAAAGGTACTGCATCTTCCGGTGGATCCTTCTTATCTCATCCGGGAGAAAAAGACCGCAGCCCAGAAGACGCTGAATGACTACGAACGGATCTTGAACCTTCAGAAAGTCTTCCGCGTGGACGGACCCCGTGCCAAATATGAGACCGTGATCCTGGTGGACGATATATTGACCACCGGGGCCACTGCGGAAGCCTGCACCTGGGTCCTGAAAAGCGCCGGGGTGAAGAAAGTATACTTCATGGCGCTGGCCGCCGGATGGGGAGGATAAACCATGGATCTGACTTCCTGCACTATATGCCCGCGAAACTGCAGCATTGACCGGAAACTGAATAAAGGCATCTGCGGGGTCTCGGGAGAGAAGGTCCTGGTCTCCCGGGCGGCCCTTCATTTCTGGGAGGAACCCTGTATTTCCGGAACGAGAGGATCTGGGACTGTTTTCTTTGTGGGCTGTAATCTGCATTGCGTCTACTGCCAGAACCGGGAGATCTCGAATGGGCAGGGCGGTAAGGCGCTGACTGCAGCAGAGCTTGCAGAAGTATTTCTGTCCCTGCAGGAGCAGGGGGCCCATAATATCAATCTGGTGACGCCCACGCATTATGCCCTGCAGATCAAAGAGGCATTAGTGTTTGCGAAAGAGAGAGGCCTGGCCCTCCCTGTGGTCTATAACTGCGGTGGTTATGAGAAGCCGGAGACACTTAAAGGAATGGAAGGGCTGATAGATGTTTTTTTGACGGACTTTAAGTATCTGGATCCGCAGCTTTCTTTACAACTGTCTCATGCGGAGGATTACCCGGAGCGGGCGAAGGAGGCCCTTTCAGAAATGGTACGGCAGAAGCCGGACTGTACCTTTGATGCGGACGATATGATGACAGAAGGCGTGATCGTGCGGCATTTGCTGCTTCCGGGGCATGTAAAGGAAGCAAAGGCAGTGACCCGGTATCTGTATGAGACATATGGCAGCCGGATCTTTGTCAGTCTGATGAATCAATATACGCCTGTGAGGCGTTTTGATGAATATCCTTTCCTGAACAGGAAAGTGACTAAACGGGAATATGAGCGGCTGCTTTCATTTGCTGTAGACCTGGGTCTGGAGAATGCATTTTTCCAGGAAGGAGAAACAGCAGAAGAAAGCTTTATACCGCCCTTTGACCTGACGGGACTTTAAGCCAAAGTAAATAAGGAGGAGTAGTAATGACCAGAATACTTTTGACGGCCCCATTTTCAGAAAACCATGTAAATAGTTTTGCGGAGTTTGAAGGATGTGAGTTTGTGTTTGACGCTGATCCATCCCGGGAAATGCTGGAGAGCGTGGATGTGATCTTCGGAAATCCATCGGCATCATCGCTGAAGGATCTTAAGGATCTTAAGTGGGTCCAGGCAGCCAGCGCCGGCGTGAACCCGTACATCGACCAGCCGGAGATCTTTAAGAACGGCATGACACTGACCTGTCTTTCCGGCGCTTTCGGCCAGTCCATCTCTGAGTTCGTCCTGACCATGGTGCTGATGCTGTATAAAAATATGCATCGTTACCGTGATAATCAGAATGCCTGCCTGTGGAAAGATGAAGGGTGGCAGGAATCTCCGGTGGGGAAGAAACTGCTGATCCTGGGAGCCGGCGATATCGGGACAGAGATCGCGCGGCGGTTCCGGCCTTTTGGCTGTCATATTACCGGTATGCGGCGGACTGTCCGGGAGATCCCGGAAGGATTTGATGCCATGATCACCATGGAAGGTCTGGATGAAGCGCTGAAAGAGGCCGATATCATCGCCTGCGCATTGCCGGAGACAAAAGAGACCATCAACCTGCTGGATCGTGAGAGGCTCATGCTTCTGAAGTCCACGGCACTGCTGGTCAATGTGGGCCGCGGAACGTTGATCGACTGCGAAGCTTTGGCCGATATCCTGGCACAAGGCCGGATCAAAGGCGCTGCCCTGGATGTGACGGATCCAGAACCGCTTCCGGCAGATCATCCCCTGTGGAAACAGAAGAATGCCATAGTCACCCCCCATACCACCGGCGGATCTTTCGGGCATCTGAAGGCCACAGAAAACAGATTGTTTGAGATCTGCAAGACAAATCTGGAACGGTATCTAAAGGGGGAGGCACTTCTTAATGAAGTGGACCCGGCCACAGGATACCGCAAAACAGAGAACCGGTTCTCTTAAGCAATAGGTTTGATTAAGAAATATCACGGGTATTTCCTTAAAATATTGTTTGACATTTTCAAGACCTTATGGTATCATATCTAAGCTGATCTTAGGAGAGGTATCGAAGCGGTCATAACGAGGCGGTCTTGAAAACCGTTTGTCCGAGAGGGCACATGGGTTCGAATCCCATCCTCTCCGCTTTTAAGAAAAATCGAAGATATTTCTTAATTCAACCATGGAGAAGTACCCAAGTGGTCGAAGGGGCTCCCCTGGAAAGGGAGTAGGTCGTTAGTAGCGGTGCATGGGTTCAAATCCCATCTTCTCCGTAAGTT
>CACZSO010000346.1 GCA_902783795.1 uncultured Eubacteriales bacterium | reverse complement strand
GGATAAGTTGTTGTCCTATGGCCAGACGCATCTTCTTAAGTATTATGACGAGCTTGGTGAGACGGAAAAAGAGGCGTTGCTTAACCAGATCGATAAGTTGGACCTTTCGCTTTTAGACCTTTTGGATGAGTCCGGGGCTAAGGAGAATGTGCGTGGTGTGTTTGAGCCGCTTTCGGCTGTTTCCATCGCGGAGATCGAGAAGAACCGTGGGGTCTATGAAGAGGCGGGGCTGAAAGCTATCCGGGAAGGTAAGACGGCGGCGGTCCTTTTAGCCGGCGGCCAGGGTACCCGGCTGGGCTTCGATAAACCCAAGGGCATGTTTAACATTGGCATCGACCGGGAGCTGTATATCTTTGAGTGCCTGATCAATAACCTGATGGATGTGGTCAGAGAAGCCGGGGCTTATATCCCGCTCTATATCATGACTTCTGAGATCAATAACGAGGATACGGTTTCTTTCTTCCGGGAAAAGGATTATTTCGGCTATGACCCGTCGTATGTCCGCTTCTTCATCCAGGACATGGCTCCCTGTGTGGGCTTTGACCGGAAGGTGATGATGGAGGATAAAGGGAAGATCGCTTCTTCTCCCAACGGAAACGGCGGCTGGTACACGTCCCTTAAAAAAGCCGGTCTGTATGAGGATCTTGTAGAGCGTGGTGTGGAATACATCTCCGTGTTTGCGGTGGACAATGTTTGTCAAAGGATCAATGATCCTGCCTGGGTGGGCGCGGTGGTCCTGTCCGGCTGCGACTGCGGCGGCAAGGTAGTCAGAAAAGCTGATCCTAATGAGCGTGTGGGCGTTCTTTGCCTGGAAGACGGGAAGCCCAGCATCGTGGAGTATTATGAGATGACGGACGATATGATCACCCTCCGGGATGAGAATGGTGACCTGTCCTATGCCTTCGGCGTTATCTTAAACTACCTGTTCCGCCTGGATAAGCTGGAAGAGATCTCCGGCACCTCCATGATGACCCATGTGGTGCAGAAGAAGATCCCCTATATGGATGAGAATGGAGAATTCATCAAACCCGAAGAAGTGAATGGCTATAAATTCGAGCTCCTGGTGCTGGATATGATCCATCTGATGGATTCCTGCCTCTCCTATGAAGTCGTAAGGGAGCATGAATTTGCCCCGGTAAAGAACGCGAAAGGTGTGGATTCTGTCGAAAGCGCCCGGGAACTTCTTAAAAAGAATAACGTAGTCCTGTAATAGGATCCAGACATAAAAAGACCAGCCGGAAAAGAAGCCGGCTGGTCTTTTTTTATGCCCTTCCCGTGGAGCCGAAGCCGCCCCGGTCTGTGCTTTTTAATTTGTCTGTTTCTATGAAGGATAGTTCCGGCTGGTGTTCAAAGATCCTGAACTGGGCGATCCTGTCATTTACATTGACCTCTGTGTCCCTGGTGGCATAAGCCGGCCACATCCACTCATCATTGTCCCCGCAGTAGCTCTCATCCACGATGCCGCAGGAATTCGCCTGCAGCAATCCGTAATTCTTGAAGGTAGAACTTCTGGGCACCACATGGGCTTCATAACCTTCCGGCAATATCATGCCCACCCCCAGACGGATCAGCCGGTACTCTCCTGCCTTCATTACCACATGTTCAGCCGAACGCAGATCGATCCAGTCTGATTTTCCGCCAATGTACTGGAGTTTTTCTATCTCATCGCTGAAATATTTGATCTTTATTTCAAATGTCATACGATCTCTCCTATTTTTGTATAACCTGTTTTCTTATTCAGGATCTTTCCGTTGACGAACAGGCTGATCATCCCGTTCAGCACCAGATAGAACAGGACGGTGGGATTAGAAAACCAGGGTGAGAAGAAGCTCAGGCTCATATAAATGACCATCTGGCTGAAAAGGAGCAATGCTCCCGGCTTCCCGCTCTCTGCTCTTTCCTGGATAAAGTACGAAGCTGTTCCCAGGATGATGCCGAAAAGATATACACCGGCCGCCCCGAAATCTCCATACACATCGTAGATCATGGTCAGGGTGGTGAGTTCCTCTTTCGTTATGAACATTTCTACACTCATAAAGGCTGCTGCCCGGGGCAGGAATTTCAGCCCGCTGAGACAGTAGAAAGGATACAATATCCTTTTTCCGTAGGTAAAGGCTGACAGATTTTCCGTTAAAAGATCCAGGTTCTCAAAATTATTGACCACATACATATAAGGGTACTGCAGGGAAATGGGCGTGTTTGGGTCTTTAAATTCAAAGATCTCCTGAAGATAGCCTTCCGGATATTTCCTGAGAAAGATCATAGCGTAAGCAACTCCTGCAAACGCCAGTGCTCCCAGACCAAGTACGGTAAACAGCTGCTTTTTTGTCCAGTTCTTCTTCAGCATAAACCAGACAGAGAAAGACATGAAAAGGCTGAAGAACAGCTGCAGCTTGGAAAGGATCAGCCCTGCGATGATGAGGGAAACAGCATTGACAGCTGCGATGACCAGGACATGGTTCCTGTCCGGCTTCCCTTTGATGAAATAATAAACACTGAGGGCATGGATAAAGGGAGTGGACACCACAAAATAATGGATGCCGGTAATGTGGAAAGCCGTATAAGCATGGGGCTTATCCGAAAAGACCGGGTAATCAAAGTTAAATACCACAGACTCTATCAGGAACGACCCGGCTGCTGCGATAAATAAGAGGATGATGCACAGAAACACCCGGGATGGTATTATTTCCGCCGAAGTTTTTTCCAGTCTTTCCTTCTTTTTCCGGCGTTCTTTAAGACTCTTACGGATGTAAGGCGCGGCTTCGAAGCTCATGACTGTCAGGAAATAAAAGCCGCCGGTAATGAACCACATCCGGGTATCCCATATCCGCTGCAGACGGCTAAGTCCCAGCATGCATAAACTTAACCCTCCCAGCCAGGACAGGGACAGCAATAATCTCAGATCCAGCAGTTTCCGGCTGGACAGGAATATGAGTACCGCTTCTGACAGCGCCAGGATCAAAAGGACCAGGAAAGCCGCAAAACCAGAACCCCGGCTCTTCAAGACCCAGGCCAGGGCGAACAGCAGGATCCCTCCCGCCAGTCTTATGATAAAATTCGTTTTTTTCACTGTTTCCCTCATAAGAGAAAGACCCGGCAAGATGCGGGCCTTTCCCATGGTTTCTTTATGGATAAAACAGACTTATCTCTTCTTCAGGAAATCGGGGATGATGATTCCGCCTTCTTCTTCCTTATCGTCCTGAACAGGCTCAGCTTCCTGAGTCTCTTCTTTCACTTCCGTTTCCGCTTTTTCGGCCTTTTCTTTTACCTTGGAAGGCGCTTTTCCGCTTTCTGTCACGCCGGTAGCAATGACAGTAACGGTAACCGTATCATCCGAAGTCTCTCTGTAAGCCGTACCAAAGATGATATTCGCGTTGGGATCTGCCATCTCCTGGACATAGCCCACAGCTTCATTAGCCTCGATCAGGGATACATCGCCGGAGATATTGATCAGGATATGCGTAGCGCCATTGATGGTGGTTTCAAGCAGCGGGCTGGAGATAGCTTCCTTCATAGCCTCATTACACTTATCCTCACCGGAAGCCGTGCCGATGCCGATATGGGCCAGGCCTTTTTCGTGCATGACAGTCTGGACATCCGCAAAGTCAAGGTTAATGTTGCCAGGCTCATTGATCAGGTCAGTGATGCCGCGTACAGACTGATGCAGCACTTCATCTGCTTTCTTTAAAGCTTCCGGCATGGTGGTCCTTCTGTCCACGATCTGAAGAAGCTTATCATTCGGGATCACGATCAGGGTATCCACCACTTCCTTCAGCCGCTCGATACCATCTTCTGCATTCACCTTACGGGCCTTGCCTTCAAAGGAGAAAGGCTTTGTTACGACGCCCACCGTCAAAATGCCCATGTCTTTGGAAAGACGTGCTACTACAGGAGCCGCACCTGTGCCGGTGCCGCCGCCCATACCGCAGGTCACAAAGACCATGTCAGCGCCTTTGATCAGCTCGTCGATCTCTTCTTTATTTTCTTCTGCTGACTGCTCACCCTTTGTGGGGTCGCCGCCTGCACCCAAGCCCTTCGTCAGCTTTTCACCTATCTGGAGTGTTCTGGGAGCTTTACACAGAAGAAGTGCCTGCTTATCTGTGTTCATTCCCACAAAATCTACGCCGATGACGTTTTCATCGACCATACGGTTTACTGCATTATTTCCGGCACCGCCGACACCGATCACGACAATTTTAGCGCCGCTTTCATCCGAATTAACTCTAATTTCCAATGTAAGAATCCTCCTTACTATCACATCCAATCGGCGGTGGTCAAAATCGCCGGTCAAATCAGAACTGCATTTTAAGTGCACAGTAAAGAATATACACGATATATACCCGAAAAGTCAACCTTGAATTCACATTTCTTGAAAATTTTCAGTTTTCAGGGTTTCCGGTTTCCGTCTCTTCTTTCTGGGTCATCATCTCATCACCCACTTCAAAATATATCCTGACATTGCCGCTTTCCAGGTAGAATTCTTCCATATGCAAGGTTCCGTTCAGGCCTTTATAGACCGGATACTGGGCACTGACTTCATCGACCTTTTCTGTAGCACCGAAGCTGTTCCCCAGAAGGATAGTCACTCCATCCACCTGGGCACTGCAGCCATCTTTCGATACCGTAAGATAGCTGACAGGCACATCACTTTCTATGAAGCGTGAAGCATACAAAAGTCCTGTCATCATGGCTTCGTCGTCGTGGGAAGACAGTTTTGAAAGGATGGAAGCACTTTTTACCTGGACACCTTTCAGCTCCATGAGACTCTCATCCGGTTCTGAAAGACGGGTGAGCACCGTTCCGTCCTGAGTCATCACATTGTACAATGTGCCGTCATGGATCTGACAGACTGCCCTTTCTTCCTTAACCCGTATCACACATCCCGTCAGGGATGCGGGCGACACCTTCACGGAAGCCAGGCCGGCACTTTTATCCTTGCCGAAAAACCGCATGAGCAGCACATTCAGGAGCGTCTTTTTTTCCCCGTCGGGAAAAACAGCGCCCCGGATGAGCTCATCTGTCACATAGTGATTCCCTTCCACTCGGACATTTTCTATCTTCAAAAGATATAAAGACAAAAAGATCCCGGCTATAAGGAACATCACCCCGACGATGATGAGCGGTCTCGTATACGGTTTTTCAGCTCTCTTCTTTTTCATTACAATGTATTGACCAGTTCTCTGAATCTGTCTCCGCGTTCTTCAAAATTCTTAAACATGCCCCAGCTGGCGCAGGCCGGCGAAAGCAGGACACATTCTCCCGGCAGTGCTTCGGAAGCAGCGGTCAGCACCGCTTCTTCCAGACTGCTCACAAATTCATAATCCGTAAAGCCATGCCTGTCACAGCAGGCGGCGATCTTTTCTTTTGTCTGCCCCAGGAGCAGCAGTTTCTTCGTCTTATCTTTAAAGGCTTCTACCCAGTCGTCAAATTCAGCTTCTTTATCATAGCCGCCGCCGATGAGGATGGTCTTTCCTGTCATGGCACGGATGCCCTGGATAGCAGCGTCCGGATTCGTCCCCTTGGAATCGTTATAATATCTGACCCCGTTCACCTCGCGGATGAACTCGATGCGATGCGGGACGGCCTTGAAGGTTCTGATCACCGGCAGGGAGATCTCCCGGTCGATGCCGTAGGCGTCCGCTATGGCAATAGCCGCCAGTATATTTTCGTAATTACACTGCCCTACCAGCTGCACTTCGTCTGTCCTTAAAAGCAGTTCGTCTGATGTTCCGTCGGTATAGCGCATCTCATCGCCTAATAAGTAATAACCCCGTTCCGGTTTTTCATTGCCGGAAAACCAGATCACGCGGGGAGTAAGTCCGCTTTCACCAAAGGGCCGCAGGAATGGATCTGAATAGTTCAGGATAATACTGTCTTCCCTGGTCTGGTTCATGCAGATCCGTTCCTTTACCGCCGCATAATTCTCCATGGTATGATGGCGGTTCAGATGATCCTGCGTAATATTCAAAATAGCACTGACCCGGGGGTGGAAAGTCCTGATGGTCTCCAGCTGGAACGAGGAAAGCTCGATCACGGAAACGGTGCCTTTGGAGGATTTTTCTACTTCCCTCGTATAGGGCAGGCCGATATTGCCGACGGTGAAAGCTTTTGTCTCGCCAAAGGCCTTCTTCATGATATCGCCCACCAGGGTGGTCGTGGTGGTCTTTCCGTTAGTGCCCGTAATGCCTATAGCCTCGCCCTGTTCATAGAGCCAGGCAAGTTCGATCTCGGAGATGACCTGGATGCCGTTATTTTTCAGCCGCTCTACAAAGGGCATTTCCGGCGAGATGCCGGGACTGATCACAGAAAGTGACAGTTCCTCTTCCAGCCCTTCCGGCAGTTCCCCTAAAACAAAGGCAACATCGCCCTTTATTTCAGCTTTCAGTTTCTCTGTGTCTTTTAATGTGTCAGAATCAAAGAGGATCACCTGGTTTCCGTGATCCAAAAGAAGATTGGCGCTGTCGATGCCGGATATGCCGCCGCCCAGCACTAAAACTTTTTTCTCCATAACTCACTCCTCATTTCTCATCTTCCACTTTTTACATGGCCAGCCAGGCTGCAATGCAGGCCAGCACCGTGACGCAGGTGAAGGCTGCTACGATCTGCGTCTCGGAATAGCCGGAAAGTTCATAATGATGATGGATCGGTGACATCTT
>CACZSO010000345.1 GCA_902783795.1 uncultured Eubacteriales bacterium | reverse complement strand
TTCGGTATCGTATATAACAAAGACATCCTGGCGGAAGCCGGCGTAGAAGCTTTCCCGCAGACTACCCAGGAACTGATCGATGCCTGCGCCAAGATCACCGAAGCCGGCTACAAGCCTTTCACCACCGGTTTCTCAGAGTGGTGGGTGTTCAAACATGTTGCACAGCACTTTGTAAATGCAGCTGCTGAAGGCGCCGGAATCTCCACTGCCGAACTCATCAGCAAATTTGAAAACGGTGAAGCTAAGGTTTCCGATTATCCGGAGCTTTACAATAACTTCTTTGATTTCATCGACCTTGTAGTTGCGAATGGCGATGACAAACCTCTCGAGACCGACCTTGCAGGCGAAGAAGCTGCCTTCGGCAATGGCGAAGCTGCCATGGTCTGCGGTCAGGGCGCATGGATCGAGGCCGATGTTCTGGCCATCAATCCGGACCTCAACATTGGCTTTGACGGCTATCCTGTCACCGACAATGCAGATCAGTGCAAGGTTATCACCGGATCCGATCAGGCTATCCATGTATCCAGCGAGTCCGAAAATCTTGACGCTGTTCTCCATTTTGTAAACTGGTGGTATACCTCTGAGTATGGCCAGAGCTGGTTTACTGATGTTGCAGGCGTTGTTCCTCCCATCGTATCTGATGCAGAGAGCACTTTCGAAGTCATCAACCAGGGCGCTGCTCACGTAGAGGAAAAGGGTGCTTACGACCTTTCCATCTGTCTGTCTACAGACGGATGGCATCAGACCTTCGGCCAGATCATGCAGGATTATATCGCAGGAACCACCGACAAAGACGCTACCTGCCAGGCGATCGAAGAAACATGGCCGACCATCGACGGTGCAGCTGCGGCAGAATGATCCGTATAAAAATAACTGTCTTTTGCGGCAATATAAACTGCAGCAGCCATTTGAACAGTAAAAAAATGTCTTCTTAAAAAGACTGCTTTTAAGAGGCGCTTCCTTTAGACGGAGGCGCCTCTTAATAACACTGTACTGCCCGTCGATCATAAACAGCTTGCTGATTCCTTACCTGACCGGTATTTGTATGTCAGAGAGTAAAGAACACAAAGCCTTTATCAGCCAATGACGAAATTTCGTCCCTGGCTGTCGTTGAGAGTTACTATTTATTCACGGCCTGTCCGTATAAAATAGCGGATTTGTCGTGCGTGCACGTAAGAATCCGCTATTTTATACAGACAAGACAGCGAAAGCTGTCACTCCAGAACATGAGAAATTCAGGCGCGAAGTGCCAGGAGAGCTCGAAGAGCGTGAATTCCGAATGTTTTGGAGGGCTGTGAATAGTAACCGTTGAGATCATTACTTCGTTCCGCCTTCAGCGGAACAGGAAAGAGGAACTTATGAAATATACAGAAGGTTACTGGCTTCGGAAGGAAAGTGTACAGGCTTCCTTCGCCTCGCAGGCATTTATGGTAAGGCCAATTGAAAACGGTATGCGTATCACCGCTCCGGAGCGGCCGATCCTTTCAAGAGCGGACGCTCTTGATCAGACTGTCCTTACACTGGATTTTGTCAGTGCGGGACATAATGATATCGCCGTGACACTCTGTCATGACATGGGATACGAGTCCCATGAACCGCGGTTTTTTCTTCACACAGAACCGGATCCTGTAGAAGTCTCAATAGACGATGAAAAAGCGGTCATGAAGGCCGGCGACATCACGGTCACTGTAGACCGGAAGACCTGTTCCTACCGCTTTGAAGCAGATGGAAAACTCCTGACCTCCGCCGGTTTCCGAAACACCGGATATCTCCGTGTCAACAAAAAGCCCATGACCTTTGCCGCCGGTGACGGCTATTTTGAGCGCACCTGGGATCCTTATATGCTGACAGAACTCTCCATCAAGCCGACCGAATGCATCTACGGATTCGGGGAGCGCTTTACGCCCTTCGTCAAGAACGGGCAGACCATCGAGATGTGGAACGAAGACGGAGGAACCGCCTCCACGATCTCCTACAAGAACATCCCCTTCTACATGACGAGCGAACACTATGGCATCTTTGTGGATTCTTCGGATCATGTTTCCTTTGAATGTGCCAGTGAAAAAGTAGAATTTGTCAGCTTTACCGTTCCCGGTGAGGAGCTTCGCTGGCATCTTTTCTATGGAAAAAAACCTGCGGATATCATCGAAGCCTATACTGCCCTGACCGGACGCCCTGCCATGCTTCCCGCATGGAGCTTCGGCCTGTGGCTTTCCACCTGCTTTAAGCCCAGCTATGACGAAGAAACCGTGACCGGTATGATCAAAGGCATGAAAATGCGGAGTATTCCTCTTTCTGTTTTCCACTTTGACTGCTACTGGCTGCGCCCTCTCCACTGGTGCGATTTTGTCTGGGATGAGAAACAGTTTCCGGACGTAAAGGGCATGCTGGAGCGCTATCACGAATATGGTCTTAAACTCTGCGCGTGGATCAATCCCTATGTCGCGCAGGATAATGAAATGTTCGAAGAGGGCAAAAGAAATGGCTACTTCCTGATGCGGTCCGACGGTCATGGCATCAAACAGGTAGACAACTGGCAGCCCGGCCTGGCGGTAGTGGATTTCACCAACCCCGCGGCCAGAGAATGGTTTGCAGGTAAGATCCGTTCTCTTCTGGAAGCCGGCATAGACTGCATCAAGACGGATTTCGGCGAACGTATCCCGACGGATGTTGTCTATCATAACGGGGCCGACCCCAGGGCTATGCATAATTATTATACTTTCCTTTATAATGAAACCGTCTACCGCGAGATTGAAAAATACCACGGGAAAGATGAAGCAGTCCTTTTCGCAAGATCAGCCACCGCAGGTTCCCAGCAGTTCCCGGTCCACTGGGGCGGTGACTGTTCGGCTACCTATGCTTCCATGGCGGAGACCCTTCGCGGAGGATTAAGCTTTCTCTCCAGCGGGTTCGCCTACTGGAGTCATGATATCTCCGGCTTTGAAGCGACCGCTACACCTGATCTTTATAAGCGATGGGTGCAGTTTGGCCTTCTCTCCTCCCACAGCCGGCTCCACGGATCCGATACCTACCGTGTTCCCTGGGCATTCGATGACGAAGCCTGCGATGTTCTCCGCACCTTTGTAAATCTGAAATGCCGCCTGATGCCATATATTTACAGTCTTACGCACGAGGCCCACGAAAAAGGAACGCCTCTTATGAGGCCCATGTATTTTGAATTCCCGGACGATCCGGGCTGCCGGAATCTCGATCTTCAGTATATGCTGGGCGACAGCCTTCTCGCCGCGCCCATCTTTAATGATAAGGGCATTGGAGAATTCTACCTTCCCGACGGATATACCTGGACCAATATTCTGGATGGAGAGATGCTGGAGGGCGGCCGCTGGTACCGCCGCACCTATGACTATTTCCATATGCCTCTGTTTTTAAAGAGCGGCAGCATTCTTCCCATAGGCGCAGATGACCAGCACACCGATTACGATTATACCGAAGGTCTGTCGGTTATGATCACCTCTCCGGCAGAAGGAGAAGTGCTGAAGCGGACCGTCTGGAGTCCGGATAACGAAAAATCACTGGAGATCACTGCCGTCTGCGAAGACGGGCAGCTTACGATCACGCCATCTGTCGAACTTTTGAAAGCATGGAAGACAGGCGGCAGTATTTTGTGATATAATGTCACTGTTCACGGAATTCCGAATATTTTATTTTGGAGGCGCCGTGATAAGAAATAAAAAAAGCGGCTGCAGAGCAGCCTGCAAAATTTATTACCACTACTTTACAGGAGGTTTTTAAAAAATGGCTGTTAATCGTTTTGTCCTCAATGGCATGTCTTTTCATGGACATGGCGCAATCAAAGAAATTCCGGGAATCGTTGCTTCCAAAGGCTTTAAGAAGGCTTTTGTCGCATCCGATCCGGATCTGGTAAAATTCGGTGTCACTGCTAAAGTTACTTCCCTGCTCGAAGAAAACGGCATTGCTTACGAAGTATACTCCAACATCAAACCGAATCCCACCATCCAGAATGTACAGGAAGGTGTTGACGCATACAAAGCATCCGGCGCAGATTTCATGATCACCATCGGCGGTGGTTCATCCATG
>CACZSO010000344.1 GCA_902783795.1 uncultured Eubacteriales bacterium | reverse complement strand
TCCTTTACATCAAAGGAAGCGGCAGGACGGATCTGCTTTACGGAATCATAAGCCCATTCATAGAGGTTGCGGGTGTCGTAATAGCTGTTGTTGGCGCCGCTGTCCTTTAAAATGACACAAATGAGATCCAGATTATCTTTGCTGGCATAGGTGACCAGGGTGTTGAGGGCCGCCTGGGTGAAACCTGTCTTTGCTCCCTGCACATACTGATAATAATACTCAGAGTTTTCGTAAAGAATCTTGGCATGGTTATGAAGTTCGATCGGATTCCCCATCGTACTATTGGCTTCGATCGTGTGATCATGGGTTCCGGCTATGGTCCGGAAAGTATCGCTCTTAATAGCCTCCCTCACGATCAGGCCCATATCATGTGCCGTAGTGACATGCTCTTCGTCCGGAAGACCGTGGGGATTTTTAAAAGTAGTGTTCTCACAGCCAAGCTCTTTGGCCCGGGCTGTCATCATTTTTGCGAACTCCTCATCAGAGCCGGCAATATGAACTGCGATCGCCGCCCCGGATTCATTGGCTGACATCAGCATCAGGGCGTAGAGAGAATCCTCCATGGAGATCTTAGCTCCGGCAGGAATACCCGCCGAACTGCTGCCTGCTTCGATGGAGTCGAGAATTTCCTGAGTGTACTCCACTTCATCGTCCATACTGCAATTTTCAATGGCCAGCAGGGCAGTCATGACCTTGGTGATAGAGGCCGGATAACGCTTGACGTCCGCCTGCTTTGCAAAGATGATATGGCCGGTGGAAGCATCCATAACAACGGAAGACTCGGCAACAATGTCCGGAGAGCCGCCCAGGTCCTCCAGCCCGTAATAGGCGCCGTTGTCTCCGATGGGATCGGAATCGGAGCTGACCTTCTCATAGGAATCATCTCCGCTGTTTTCTGCCTGTGCTTTAGTGGAGGCGTCAGCGGCAGTACTTACATTCTTGTCGGCAGCGGTTCCGGTCTCCTGGGAAGCCTGTGTCGTTTCGGTCGTCTGGTCTTCCTCCACGACCTCGCCGCCTTTTCTGGAAAAATCCATGATCCCGCTCTCAGCTGCAAATGCATTGACACTGAGAGAAAGAACCATAATTAAAGATAGTATCAAAAAGAATCGATTTCTCATTTTTCAAAGCCCTCTTTCAATGACATAGTCTGTAAAACAGGCACCGGTATTACGGAGTGCCCGCAGGACGGGTCAGAACCCTATCTGATTTATTTTATCCTATCCTGACTCTATAAGCAAGAAAAAAGAGTAAAAGGCGCTTTCCGGGGGCCGGACAGGAGGCGTGAACATTTGCAAAAAGGGGGGATATCCTATATAATGACCGGTAAAAGATGAAAAGGACGGAAAAAAGATGCGCCTGAGAAATGTCAGAGGATCCAGAGAACAGATCGCACAGAATGAGCTGGTCATCAAAGATGCACAGCAGTACAGGGGAAAATGGAAAGAATACCTTGAGGACACAGACCGCCCTATCCGCCTGGAGATCGGGATGGGCAAAGGAAAGTTTCTGATGCAGATGGCCGTAAAAGAACCGGCTTATCAGTACATAGGAATTGAAAAGTACTCAAGCGTCCTGGTTCGGGCTCTGGAAAAAATGGAAGAAGACCCGCTTGAAAATGTACATTTTCTCCGGATGGACGCGGAATACATCACTGAATACTTCGCAGCCGGAGAGGTGGACCATATATTCCTGAACTTTTCCGATCCCTGGCCCAAGGACCGGCACGCCAAGCGCCGCCTTACATCGGTCCAGTTCCTGAAAAGATATGAGAAGATCCTGGCGCCCGGCGGAGGGATTACATTTAAGACAGATAACAGAGACCTCTTCGACTTCTCCCTGGAATCTGTAAAGGAAGCGGAGTGGATCCTGACTGATCTGACTTTTGACCTTCACCACAGCGAGTATGTGGAGGGCAATGTGATGACGGAATATGAAGAGCGTTTTGTAGCCAAAGGAAATCCCATCTGCATGCTCCGGGCACTGCCGCCGGCTGACAGGTCGTAAAAAAAATAAATTAATGCTTGCATTTTTAAGAGCCGTACTATATAATAGTTCTTGCGTTGAAAACGCAGCCAATTATATAGGCGCCCTTAGCTCAGTTGGTAGAGCAGCGGACTCTTAATCCGCGTGTCCAGGGTTCGAGCCCCTGAGGGCGCACTAAAGCACCAGTTTGATGAGAGATCATCGGATTGGTGCTTTTTTTTGCCTGAAAACCCGGAGAGTGAGTATTTAT
>CACZSO010000343.1 GCA_902783795.1 uncultured Eubacteriales bacterium | reverse complement strand
TCATCGAGGCCAGTCTGTAAATAGACGAGGGTCTTCAGTTCTTCATCTGTCAGCGTAACTTTCACCTCATTGTCCCAGTTTCCTTCTTCGGGATAGAAATAGAAGTCATGATTACCTGCGATATAATCAAAGGCATAACGGGGCAGACCCATGTACAGGTAATCCGGACCATCTGTACGAAGCAGCATAGTTGCATAACCGATATCACCGCCCGGTTCATCGCCATTGTACAGTAGGGCAAAGGTGGCCAGGGTGAATTTATAAGGATTTTCCTCCCCTTCCCTTTTCAGTTCATAAACAATGTCGATGGTGCGTCCGTCTTCGCTGTATTCATAAGTGACCGGATGATCCTGCCAGGCAGATACCGGCTTCATGAGAAGAAAGGTGGGGTAAACATCGTAGTCTATGAGGTAGATATATCCCAGTTCAGCCATGGACCTAAACAGAGACATGAAGTCATAATTCTGATCCGGAGTATCGCTGTCGGGATCCAGATCAACGATCTCCAAAGGCTGTACCGGCAGAGGATACAGACCTTCCGCCGATGTCGTATAAGTCATTTGTATCATCTGGCCGCTTTTTAAGGAAGCCAGCTGTTCTTCTTTTTCTTTTGAAAGACCGGTAAGATCAAAGATCTGATACGGAGGGGCTATGGGACTTAAGCTGTCCGGACTGCCGGTGACGACCAGATAGACTTCTTCTGTATCAACCAGATATTTCAGGAGTATTCCATCGGTCAGATGAAGGATTACTTCACCGCTTTCTTCTGAGGATGTGGCAGGCTGGCTTTCAGTATCGGGGTCCTTTGATGATCCATCTTCCTTATCTGGCTGAGAGGAGGTCTCCTCCCGGCTTTCTGTTTCTGAGGATCCTGTCGTTTCAGGATCTGTTTCCGGCTCTTCGGAAGAAGTTTCAGGGGCGGAAGAGGTTTCCTGTGATGAAGATCTTTCTTCAGAAGATCCTTCTGTTTCTTTCTCTGTCAGAGCTTCAGAACTGTCTGGTTTTGCGGGGGATGCCTTCTGACAGGCTGTATTTGAAAGCATCAGCAGAGAAGCCATAATAATGCAAAGTAATTTTTTTATCAAAACATTGATCCTCCTGTGGTAAATGATTCCTGCCGTCTTTATCGGAGGGGTGTAAGACCCGGGGCAGGGGGATAGAATCGACTCTTCTTATAGTAGGAGACAGGATTCTGGCCGGCCAGGTTTCAGAAGCCTTACAAAACCTCAGTGCCGTGACCGGAGGGCGGTCTTCATGAAAACGTAAATCCTTCATTGCCTGAAAATACCGGATATGGTATAATATTTGTCATAGAGAGGCTTTTGTGATGGATAAAGGGGACTTTCAGGCATCAGGAATGGTACGGCAGGCAGCATGCAGGCCGCGGAACCAGAGACATTGTAAACAGGTATCCCTGAAACACTGAAATGAGCCGAAAAGCCTGAGGATCTGAATTACATAGCTTCACAGAAAAGGAGGAAGATAATGAACAAATATTCAAACGGCCGTGTGAAGGGCTTCCTTCATACAGATGGACGCAGAATGGTCAATGGTGACGGAGAGACAGTAGTCCTTCGCGGGTATGGCGTAGGCAACTGGATGAATCCCGAAGGCTTCATGATCGGTGCTCAGCGGAATTTCGGCGCCGGCGGACTGTCTTTCGGCCCCCTGGTGCTGCCTTCCCGGTTTGAGAGAGGCCGTTCCATGAAATCCACGATCCGCGAGCTTTGCGGAACGGAATATGCGGAAAGCTTTGAAGACCGCTGGATCAACAACTACCTTCAGGAAGGCGATATAGCTCTGATGGCGGAACTGGGCTTCAACTCTGTGCGTCTTCCCATCAGTGCCCGTCTGTTCCTGGCGGAAGAGCCCGGCATTCACTGGATCGAGAAGAATTTTGAGGTACTGGACCGGGTATTCTCCTGGTGCGCCAAATATAAGATCTATGCTATTTTAGATATGCACGGGGCTCCGGGCGGTCAGTCCGAACTTCCCTGTGACGACGGTATCGATAACCGGGCGCATGTGCTGACTGAGCCGGAATCCCGGGAACGGGCCATGCTGCTCTGGGAAGAGTTTGCCCGCCGGTATAAAGACTGTGAAGCGGTAGGCGGCTATGATCTTTTAAACGAGCCCATCTCCACCATGAGTGCGGAGACCTTGAAAGGGGAACTGGTGTCCTTCTATGACGAAGTCATCCGCCGGATCCGCAAGATCGATAAAAACCATATGTTCACCGTGGAAGGCACCCGTTTTTCTGACGACGTCTCTATCTTTGATCATGATTATGATCCGGAATGCCACAACTGGTGTATCCATACCCATTATTACGGCTTTACGCCCCAGGCTCAGGATCTGTACCGGATCATTGAACCTTCCGTCCGGCTGAATGTGCCGTTATGGATCGGTGAAGGCGGCTCCTCTCCTGACGCTAATGGTGTATTCTATGAGATCGCCGGCAGTTATGATGTGGGTTATGCCCTCTGGACCTGGAAGTCGGCGGATATGGGCATGGGAGCTCCCCGTTCATTGTCTTATCCTCTTCCGGAAGGCTGGGAACAGATGCAGAAATATTTTGCTGACGGTGGTCCCAGACCCTCTTATGAAGAGTCTCAGAAGATGCTGGATGAGATGCTGGAAAGCATTAAGATCGAAAACAATACAGTGAACCGTGAAGCTTTCCGCCAGACCCTCCGGCAGGCCGGTTCCGTTTTAAGCGCTGTGGGTTTCGATGATGAGCGCAGCAGTTATGGTTCCCATGATTATCCTTTCGGAAACGGCTATGAATAT
Organism: uncultured Eubacteriales bacterium; assembly: GCA_902783795.1. Taxonomy (GTDB): domain Bacteria; phylum Bacillota; class Clostridia; order Lachnospirales; family Lachnospiraceae; genus UBA1267. The sequence goes on along the minus strand of CACZSO010000343.1, from coordinate 1,930 downwards.
CGTATAGAGACCCGGATGGAGATGCCTTACCGGACAGGTGCGGAAATAGCGCCCAGTAAGATGGCCTCCCGTATGGGCGGGCCCGGCGGCGGCATGGGCCGGATGATGGCCAGAGGTCCGCTGAACAGCCTCTCTTTGAAGCTTTGCGCCGGCGATTTTGTCACCTATACGATCCGGAATGTTAAGGATACATCCGCCCTGTCTGTGATCTTTGATGATGCTACAGAGGAAGGCACCCTGGTATTTGCCGCGGTCAATGAAAACGGCGATACCGTTTCTGCCGAAATATCGGCAAAAGCCGGAGAGGTCCCGGTGCTGACCCTTACCGAAGGCGAAGAATGGAAGATCAAGGTGTGCAGCACAGCGAAGAGCGCACAGCTGAATGAGCTGATCTTCGGATAAGAAAAGAAGGCGTTCAGAGCCTGTCTGATTCAGCATCAGAGCATCGGCATAATAAATAATTACGGCGGCAGAAAGTGGATTTTTCTGCCGCTTTTTTTGTACAGAAAGTTGGTTTTATAAGGCTTTGATCAGGATAGGCTGGCCAGCGGAAAGGCATTCAAAAGAGGCCTTTAATTTCACATAAATTGAAGTAGATTATTTATTTTTTCGTGCTATAATGAAACTACTATAACCGGAATCTACAGATGATGCCGGAGGGAGTGTGGTCTGCATGAAACTGATCATTTCAGAGCTTATCAATGCCGGGATCTTTCTTACAACGGCAGTTCTGATCTTTTTTGTTTTCAGGGAAGATGGGGAGTGGAGCCCGAGAAAAGGAGCTCTGGCTTTCCGCTTTTTTACTGTTTTATCCAACACACTGTGCGCTGTGTCATCACTGGTACTTCTTATCTGTCAGCTTTCCGGCCAGGTGCCTCAGGGCATATGGCTCTTTAAATATGTGGGGACAGCGGCAGTCACGGTGACTTTGATGACAGTTCTGGTGTTTTTGGGACCGACGGCACCGGGAGGATATAAGGATCTGCTGACCGGCAGCGGATTTTATATGCATCTTCTGGGACCAGTGGCGGCGATTATTTCCTGCTGCTTCTTAGAGGAGGGGACACTGTCTTTTGCCTGGTCTTTACTGGGCATGATCCCTACGATCCTGTATGGAATACTGTACCTTTACAAACTGAAGGCAGCACCTCCGGGAAAAAACTGGGAGGACTTTTACGGCTTTGATAAAGGCGGCCATTGGAAGGTCAGCTTTACGGCCATGATGATCGGTACTTTTCTGATCTGCCTTATGCTGATGGGACTGACTAAGCTGGGATCATGAGAAAGATCCTGACTTTATGCAGAGCTGACAGAGTAGATAAGAGGGGCTGTCTTAAGAAAAACAGCCAGACACATAGAACAGGAATAACGTATGATCTATCGTGAGGATATGCTGGAACTTACCCGGCGGATGAATGATAAACGAACGCACCTGATGCGGCTCGCCGGGGCTTATATGGATGAAGAAGGCTATATAGACGGTACCTTTAATACGAGTTTTTTGAAGCTGGAAGGACGGGAAAGGTCTCATGCGCTTTCCATCGCAAAGACTATTCCCTTTTCCCGGACGAATGAGGAACTGATCAGTCTCCGGATCCCGGCCATGAAGCCGGAAAGCCTCTGGCAGCTTTTGTATGTGCTGAGGGATTGTGAGCTTAAAAATGATGCGCTGCTTTTAACATTGTATGAGATCCTGGGAGAGCATCTTTCGGTGGGATTTCCTTATGCCATTTATATGTACTATGGCTGTTACGATATCATCGGCAAATCCTGGGATAAAGCGTATCTGGATGAGTCAGAAGAGATGTACAGGTATCTGGAGCTGGCCCTGTGCCCGGTCAATGAGAAACAGGAAGCCGGACTTCCTTTTGCGGGCCTCTTATACCCGGCCTTCACCAACCGCAGCACGGATACGGCCCACGCGAATCTG
>CACZSO010000342.1 GCA_902783795.1 uncultured Eubacteriales bacterium | reverse complement strand
TTTTGTTTGAATTCCTTTGAATAGATTACTTGTAAAAATTTTATGTTTACGGTATACTGTATGTATTGAAAAGGGGATTTTGGATTTTCCTTTTATCGTTTTTTATATCATCTTTAGGAGGTTTTTATGAAGTTTAATATCGGTACTTATTCTTTTGGCCGGGATAATGATCTTTCTTTGGCCGAGATGTTTAAGAAGGCTAAGGAGATCGGTTATGATGGGATCGAGATCCTGGAGCGGGATATTGATGCAAATTCGGCGGAGGATCTGAAACAGTGGGCGGAGGATGCCGGTGTTGAGATCGTTTCTATCCATGCCCAGTTTGAGGGGGCTGAGGAGCGGATCCCGAAGTTTGCGTCTTTAGGCGGAAAGACTTATATCATTCCCAGCTATGCTTTTGCTGATAAGGAAGAGGCACTGCATCTGGCGGCGAAGCTGAATGATCTGGCGAAGATCGCGAAGCCCTATAATGTCAAGGTGGGTTATCATAATCATACCACAGAGTTCTTTGTTGATGAGGGTAAGCCGATCCTGGAATATGTCATCGAGAATACAGATCCTGAAGAGGTCTTTTTCCAGATCGATGTAGGCTGGGCTACAGCTGCCGACTGCGATGTTCCTGCTTTTATCCGCAAGTATTCCGGCCGTATCCGTGCTATCCATGTCAAAGAGAACAATGCTTCTTTAGGCACCGGTGAGCCTCGTCATGAGGGTGCGCCCCGTCCGCGGATGCAGTTCGGACCGGATGGAAAGCCCATTATGTCTGAGGAGATGAAAGCCCGTTTTGCTGCTATGCAGGAGCGTAATAAAGTGCAGGTGAAACTGGGTGATCCTACTTCCCGTATTGACTGGTTCGAAGTAAAGAAAGCACTGGATGAGCAGGGCCTGGATGAAGTCTTCTGGACTGTGGAACGTGAATATGATTATATTCCCGGCAGGATCAACTGTATCGCTGAGGACGCTGCCTGGTTAAGAGAAAACATCAAATAAGTCTGAAATCATATAGAAGGCCGGCGGGATCAAAACCGCCGGCCTTTTTGTTATGCAATTTTATCTTTATCCAGCTGGATGGTCAGGTTGTTCAGATTCATGGAGTAAGTATACCGGACATCGTCAGCGATCTTTAAGACCAGGCCTATGCCGAGTTTATCGCCGAATTCTCTTTTGGGCACGTATTCCACCGGATCAAAGGCGGAGCAGTCATCCCTGAAACGGATCACCCAGGCGTCTTCTTTGTTTAACAGACGTACGGAAAGATGATGATCTTTTTCGTCTTTTGTAAAGCCATGCTGGACCACATTGGAAGCCATCTCTTCGATACACAGGGCAATGCGGTTCGCGCCTTTTAAGTTCTGCCCTTTTTCTTTACAGAAAACGGCGGCTTCTTCAGAAACTTGGACGGCATCCTCTACCGTAACAACATTGGCCTCCATGGTCATTTCCGAAGGCACGAAATAGTGTTCATCCAACATCAGAAGGTTGCGGCTGACCAGCGGATTTTTCCGGGTCTTTAAATATACATAAAGGAAGGTGAGCAAAAGTGTTAAGAATTCACCAGCTCCAAAGAAAGCCCAGAGGCAGGTCTTCGGGAGCAGAGCTGAAATCAGGAAAGCGCACAAAATAGGGGCGGCGGCTGCTTCCATGGCAGAGAGGACTTCTGTAAGCTGCACTCTTCCGGTCCCCTGATAACTGTTTCTGATGGCTGCATTTAAGGCAGAGATCAGAATGTAAGAAGCATAGATCCGTAAAGCAGTGACGGTGACTTCCAGCGCGTGACCCTTTTCAGGGATAAACAGATTCACAAACTGGGGCGCCAGCAGCTGGATGATCAGAAACGAGGAACATCCTAAAATCAAGGCATAACGGGTGATGAGCCGCATCATCTCGTAAAGCCCTGTCCTGTCTTCTTCATGATAGAAAATACCGGCCAATGTTAAGGTGACACCGCCGGTAGCTGTGGCTATACAGTTCATAGTGCCGCCGATAGTGGAGACGATGGTAAAGGAAGCTACCATAGAACTTCCGCCAATAGACAGAAACAGCTTATTCATCACAAAGACTGTGATCACAGAGGTGGACAGGCTTACGATAGTGGGAATGCCTCCCATAAATAATTCTTTGACTTTTATCTTTTTAACTTTGTTCAGAGAAAACTTGAAGAAACATTTTTTTGTCAGGAAGAAAGAGCCGCCCACGATGACTGCCATGTAATAAGACAATGCCGATGCCAGACCCATGCCAAACATACCGCCGTGAAAGACCAGTGCATTCAGAAGATCCATACCGATATCGCCCAAAGTCATGACCACAACGGCAGCGATCAGCCGGTTATTCTGTCCTGACATTTGAAGAAACGGCATTAGGATCAGGGCTCCCATGGTGGCCGGGGCTCCGATAATGAAACCAGACAGATAACGCCTGGTGTCTTCAAACAAGACAGGATCAGAAGCCGCGCCTAATAAGCGCGCGATACCTGACCGGAAGATAAGGACCAGCAGTACAAAGGGTACCGAAATAATGAGTACCAGCGCCAAGGCTGTGGAGTATCCTTCATTCGTCTCTTCCTGAGAACCTCTGCCTAATGATTTGCTGCAGACCACCTGCACACCGGCAGATAAAGCGCTGGCCAGAGCAGCGATCACAAGCAAGATCGGGTTTGCCAGGCCATAGGCAGCCACGGCTTTCATGCCCAGATATTGACCGATGACGATGTTATCGATCAGCAGGCATAAAGAGACGGTCAGTACTGAAAAAATCTGTGCAGTCAGCATACTGCGGATCAGCTTCTTAATCATTTTCTGTCATCCTTGCTCTAAACTGATAAAAGGACCATTCCTGAGAATGGTCCCCTTTAATATAATTACTATACCTTACAGAACCATTCCGGATTCTTTTAGAACCGCATAGTCCATCTTCAGGATGTCCATGCCCTTTAAGGTCTTCGGGAAGTCCTGTTCACAGGTGATGAATTCGATATCATCGTTCTCCTGGCAGGCTTTCAGACACTCATAGACCGGAAGTGCTCCTGCACCGATGGCGCAGAAATGGG